>DAIDBF010000030.1 GCA_027310235.1 bacterium
CGGCAGCGGTACAAGCTTACCCTCATGTACGAGCGATGAGCAGCTCGCATTCGACCCCTCAACAGAATTTGTTGTCGGACCGGCCGCGGGAGGACTGTATCGAAGGGAAGTTACGATCGTTCAAACGGGTGCGGCGTATGATGTCGTGTCCACAGTGAAGTGGAAGGAGGGAAGCGATCAGAAAACCGTCGTACTGGAGGATATATTTTATCCGTGGAGAACGCAATAGCGATATGAAAAGATCTTACCGCACTAAAGGGATTTACCCAGTAGTGAAAACTCGATCAGGATATAATAATTCTTTTTTATGAATACAAAGCATCAAAAAAATAAAAAACATCCATATTTCTTCGCAGTGGCGGAAGACGAAAATCGAGTTTCTACTACTGGGTTTACTATCGTTGAGCTTCTCGTTGCGATGGGGCTTTTCGTGATCCTGACTGCGATTGCGGTTGCGTCATTTACTCAGGCACTCCGGGGCGAACGGCGGCTTACCGCGACGATGAATGTGGATGCGAATGCGAGTATCGCCTTGGAGCAGATGGCGCGTGAGATACGAACCGGATATATTTTTTCCCAGTCAGGGACCCAATCTCTTTCTTTCACTTCTTCCCAGAAAAAGGGCATCGCAGTAAGCTACGCGCTTGACGGAAATGGCGCGATTGCGAGAAACGGAGTTCCCATGACTTCGGGAAACGTGCGGGTATCGTCGCTGAAGTTTCTGATTACTCAGAATAATGACTGCGATCCGTGGCGCATCACCATCGTGATGACGGTAGGACAGAAATCCGTCTCTGATACCTCGAACGACGTTCCGATCCAGACAACGGTAAGTTCGAGAATTCTTCCCCGCGAAGTTCCTTTTAAGGACAAAACACCGGCCATTGCGAATTGTAAATAACCATGAAGAAACGCATCGCACAGGAAAACGGACAGACAATGATTTTGATTACCGTCATGATGGGGGGGCTGATCCTCTCTGCGACCGCAATCGCGGGACTCCTTATGTTTTATCAACTCCAGCGATCGACCGACGCGGCGAGTTCCGGAAGAGCGATCTTTGCCGCCGATGCCGCCTCAGAACAGGCGCTCGAGTGTTATTTTCACGAACTTGTCTTGGATTCCGTTCCCAACACAACCACCGACTATTGCCTTAAAAGTGTCACACTGGGAAACGGTGCGGAAGGCAGTGCGGTCATCCGTTTCGACATCCTCGGTCAAAATGTAATCGGGTTCTGGATCAGGGGAAACGGCATCGCCGGATCGACGGAACGCGGACTCGAGAGTTATTTCTCGGTTGTGCAATAACCATGAATCATCGCGAGGCGGAAGTGCGCATCGAAAAACTTCGGAAAGAAATCGATCGCTATCGGTATGCATATCACGTGCTGGATAGGGAACTGATCTCCGCAGACGCGCTCGATTCCCTGAAAAAGGAACTCTTCGATCTCGAACACACGTTTCCCGATCTTATCACTCCCGACTCGCCGACCCAGCGCGTCGCAGGGAAACCCCTTCCCGCCTTCAGAAAGGTGCGGCATGAGAGTCCGATGATCTCTTTCAATGACGCCTTCTCGGAAGAAGATATGCGTGAATGGCTGGAGCGGCTTAGAAACTATCTGGAGGTGAAGCTGATGCCCTCCTTTTACTGTGAGCTTAAGATCGACGGTCTCGCAATAGAGCTTGTGTATGAAAACGGCGTTCTCGTTCAGGGATCGACGAGAGGAGACGGTATTACGGGAGAAGACATCACGCAGAACGTGAAGACGATCGAAGCGATTCCTTTGCGGCTTGCTACGCCCGGTGAGGCGGCGGAACACCTGAAACAAGAAGGATGCGATCCGAAACGTTTCAATCTTGAATCAAAACGGCTCATCGTGCGCGGCGAGGTATTCATTTCGAGCCGCGAGTTCGATCGGGTAAACAAAGAACAGGGGAAAAAAGGACTGAAGTTGTATGCCAACCCCCGGAACATCGCTGCGGGGTCGCTCCGTCAGCTTGATCCTAAGGTGACCGCCGCGCGCAAACTCGATTCGTTCCAGTATGCGATTGTGAATGACATCGGTCAGAAGTTCCACGAGGAGGAGCATGCGATTTTGAAAGCGTTCGGTTTTAAGACAAATCCGAATAATAAGCCCGCGAAGTCGCTCAAGGAGGTATTCGAATTCAGAAATCATTGGGAAACGCATCGCAATTCACTGGTCTATGAGATCGACGGTATTGTGGTTATCGTAAACGAAAACGCAGTGTTCCAAAAAGGAGGCGTTGTGGGGAAAGCGCCGCGCGCCGCAATCGCGTATAAGTTTTCGCCACGGGAGGCGACGACCGTGGTGGAGCGGATTAAGGTACAGGTAGGAAGAACGGGCGCATTAACTCCCGTTGCGGAACTTCGTCCCGTAAATGTGGGAGGGATTACGATTACCCATGCGACGCTTCATAACAGCGATGAGATTGAGCGGCTGGGTTTGAAAGTAGGGGATACGGTCGTCGTGTCGCGCGCGGGGGACGTCATTCCACAGATTATGAAAGTACTTACGGAATTTCGGACGGGCAAGGAGAAAAAATTCTCGATGCCGACGAGATGCCCCGTTGACGGTTCTCCCGTAGTTCATGAAGGGGCGATCTATCGGTGCGGCAATCCGGCATGCGCGACGCGGCATCGGGAAACCTTGTATCATTTTGTCTCGAGGAACGCATTTGATATCCGCGGACTGGGACAGAAGATACTCGACAAGTTTCTCGATGAGGGACTCATTTCCGATGC
>DAIDBF010000056.1 GCA_027310235.1 bacterium
GCTGTATCCTTTTTCCCGATACCACCCGATCTCCTGACGATCGCGTTTCGTGAGCTGCTGCCATGTTCTGTTTTTTTCTCATGCTCTCATTCTTGCATGTTTTGCCGACCGAAAGTGTCCTAATTCAAAAGGGAATGTACGCGAAGAAAAAGAATATTGAGACAACGAACCAATTACCCGAGAGAAGAAACAAGGGCGAGATCATGTTAAAGTGTTTAGATTTGGTTGGTTCTATGGCGCTTACCGCCCTTGATCTTTTTGGCGCGCTTCTTGACTCCGGGTACGGCGCTTCGTACGGAAAGATATCTAGGGAAATGGAGAAGAGAGAGGATGAGCGAGCGCGTCGCGCTTTTGAGCGGGAACGAGAAGCGAAGATAAGGCAGAGGTATTACTCAATGTTGTATAAGTTGAAGAATGAGGGGTTTCTCAAAACAGAGACACGCGGACAAAAAGAAATACTCGTGCTTACAGATAAGGGAAGAAAGAAATCAAAACTATTACGCAAGAACACAAAACGCGAGCCGCTCCCCCGACAAACGTTTACAAAGGAATCAAGCGCAACGCTTGTGCTTGTGATTTTTGACATACCCGAGCGCGAAAGAAGAAAAAGAATGTGGTTGCGAAGCGCGCTTCGGCGAATCGGTCTCACAATGATCCAAAAAAGCGTGTGGGCGGGAAAAGTAAAAATCCCCGAAGAACTTCTTGATATGTTGCTCGATTTACAATTAACACCATTCGTTGAAATTCTCGAGATTACGAAATCAGGAACGCTTCGCGCGCTTCAATAATCTTGAGTTTAACCCTTGGCGGGGATATTCGTAGGCATTGCCAAAAACCAAACATGGAAGAATGAGGAGTTACTAACTTATGTGACGATCGTCACATAAGTTAGTAACCGGAGTTCCGCCTCCTTAATACAGACATCGATTTATTCGATGTCTATATTTTCGTTGGTGCCGGAGAAGGGATTCGAACCCCCATGCCTTGCGGCGCTGGCTCCTAAAGCCAGTGCGTCTACCAGTTCCGCCACTCCGGCGATATATGATTTATGCTTATTCTATGCGCTTTTTTGCCACAAGGCGAGAGTCGTCCTCTAACCAATACCTTGGAATCGCTTTTCAATTAATTGCATAGGAACTTTGAGTTCAATGCCCATGTGTAATCTCTTGTAATTGTAGTATCGCAGATACTTCTTGAGGGCGCAATTGATGGCCGTGACATCACTCTCCACTTTGTCCAAACATTCTTCCTGGAGAGTACGATTGAATCTCTCAATATGGGCATTGTCATTCGGTTTTCCGATCCGGCTGTACCGATGGTTTCTCCTGATCCTCTCCACAAACCAAGCACCAAACTCTGGTCCATGATCACTCTGGAGCATCCCGAATCTGAAACCAGCTCTCCTCCCCGCCTCTTCAATGAAGAACAGAGTGGTAGCAGCGTTCATCCTCCCATATGCTCTGGCATACGCCCATCTTGAATGAATATCAATCAGGGTGAATACATAGAGTCGTTTCTTTTCATCTATCATCCGATGAATCGTATCCACCTGCACCAAATCTCCGGGTTTTGAGGGTATGGGCCGGTCAACATGAGGATGAAACCGCTTGAAGATGCTCCGTTTTCTCATGAGACCATGCCGATCAATGGTTCTCCTTACCGAATTCAAAGATATCTTGCTCCCTTCCCGCAAAAGCATTTCGTGGATTACCTCGCTTGTCCGACCAGTATCAAGGCGCAGAGCAACAATTCTTTGCACAACGTTCTCCTTCAATTCTTTTGGATGATGGTGGGGACGGCAGGAGAGAGTCGGGATATGTCGCCATCCTCCCGTCGGGTCTTTCCGACACCATTTCACGATGGCACCCTGACTGAAGCCTGTATACCTAGCCACCTTTCTGGTTGTCCATTTCCTGTATCTTACAAGCCTAACTGCATTCATCCTGGCCTTTGGCATATCGGGATTTTGAGTATACATATCCTTGGATTCTATACCTCTTTTGATTCCAAGGTATTGGGATATTACGGAGAGTTTGACAAATAGCCGATTTAGTGATAGAATAGAACCAAGTAAACTTAACAGCTTAATACTGGTTGCAAATTCAGAATGGCTGAAAATGAAATTAATCACAGATAGATAAAAGGAGTAACAATGGCAAGACAACAAGGACCACCGCAGCAGCCCATTTTGAGGCTCGAGTTTCCTAGCGATCCTGAATCGTTGGGAGGCAATCAGTTCAAACAGCGCGTAATTTGTGTCGCGAGTCGCGGCCAAAACACACTGCAAATCGGCAACGTTCAGTTCCGTCTCGATGGTATTCTTTATGGCTCATCTGTTATGTTGGATGTAACAGGGCGTGCTATAAAAGACATCCTCAATCTTGAGGGTGGAAGAACTTATAATATCGGTGCAACACTCCTCGGTTCGGTCGCTTCGGTTTCGGAATCGAGAGCAATAACCAGATCGTCTCCGAAGGATATCCCTGAGGAGCTGTATGTAAACCCAGTAAAAACACAAAACGGAATTTCATTGTTTATACGTGTTATAAACGCGGAAGGCAATGGAATTCACGGTGCGAAAGTTACCGTGTTTGACGGAGGACAAATTGTTACCCCACAGGAGCACGGACAAGGGGAATACGTACATAACGCAATCTTCGCTCATGGCGAAGAGCGCGAAATGGAAGTTGTTGCAAATGGCATCGATGGATCATTCCATCGAAAATTCACAAGAACATGGTAGGAGGAATAAATGGGTTACGTAATAATTTTTGCTGTCGTCCTAGTTTTTTTAATATTAACTAGGAATGTCGAATGGAATAACTGGATTTTCGTGGGATTAATTTCCCTTACAGCTATTCTATTCGGAATTGCCATCGCAAATGGATTCGGTAGTTCTCTCGCGATAGATCATAAGGTGAAAGTGGATAAATTGGTGGAATCTTATTCCATCAGCGATATAGATCCACTCTCAGTCTCAGAGAAACAACAACCCGAAGAAAAAAGTTGGATATGGTGGAAGCTCTCGATTGAATTTTTCTTTTTAACCCTTTTATCAATTCCCTTCGCCTTCCACGATGAGTGGATTGCGGCATGGGATCATGTGCGGGAGCAGTGGCAACTGCGGTCCGCGAGGATACGGAGGCGGAGAGAACAAATCCGTCAAAGAGAAGCCACCGAGGCCACAACAGGAACGCCGAAGCACACGGGTAGTTTCTGGCGATTGATGGAAAAATTTCTTCCCGTCGAAATTGCTGGAGAGATAATCGGAGAAGGCGCAATTCATCTATTAACCGGGATATTTAGAACCTTCGGGTTCGGGAGGATATAACATGAGAAGACATGTTATCGGAATCGTTCTTGGGCTACTTGCTCTTGTAGCGTTCGGTTTCCTGGAGTCGTTATGGTTCGTGCTAGCGCTCATCTCGTTTATAGCTCTTTGGATATATTTAGTACGAATATTTCCAGAAAGGAAGAAGGTGATAAACCTGGTAATGGTGGGTGTGCTTGTGGTGAGTGTAGGCGCTGACATATATTCAAATGTTGTTGTGCCCTATTCAGAAATGAGCAGAAGCGCCGGAAAAAGAAGAATCCTTTTTTGGGACCTACTATTTGCTCGAAAAATAAAACCGGAAATGCTCGAGTCAGAACGAGCCATAGACGCCCAAAAGCAGTGGCTAGAAGACCAGTATGGGAAGGACAGCACAAGAACGTCTATTCTCAATTTACAGAACGACTACAAAGAGAAGAAGATAAGTCTTGATACTGTAGCAGCAAGAACGAAACGGGAAGAGGAAAAAGTGAACCGCTTTAGAGGCAAACTCTACGGGGTTCCGGTTTCGGCGACTGCAATGACTAGCGCGCCCTCTACCAGCACGACCCCCACAACTGTCACTGTTGCACCAAAATATGCTGATTTCAAGATGTATGATATCCCCACCGGAAGTTGGAGCGGCACGATAAAGGCCACCCTCTTTGCTCACTACGACGTGAGGGTGACGGGGCGAGCTGTTATTAAGTTTTCTGATGGTTATACCGATACACTGAATGCCAATGGTGGCCATGGCTTTGGTCAAAGAGCTGGAGTTTTTCAACTCCTCGCTCTAGAGAAAGAAGTCCAAGCTTCTATTGGACAGTACAATAATTAAAAAACGAAGGTCTCATTCGAAATTTGAATGAGACCTTCTTATTTTTTTACTTCAATATTAAGGAGGCTGGGCTTCCCGGTGGGAGGCCTAGCCTCCATTGCGGTCCCACCCCCGCGAGGAGGCCGGGCCTCAAACGACGACAATATAGGGAGGCCGGACTTCCTCACGGAGGTCCGGCCTCCACGACTACAGACCGTACGTGTAAGGGGCGGCGATTATGAATCCCCACGCAGAAAGAATTCCTATCGCGCCATACGCGAGCATCCGTACGCGTTTTGTCTTGTCTTCAAGCCAGCGTGTGATGAGCGTTGCGAGGAGCGCGATCGCAAGGAGAAGCGCGGGAAAGTAGTGGTAGAGAAACGTCGCGCGGGTTACGAAGGTAAAGAAGGGCAGGAGTGCAAAAATATATCCGAAAAGAAGGATCACAATCGGATTTTCTTTCTCGTCATACGCCGCGCGTCGTATGATTCGTCGGAGATATCGGAGAAACGTTCCGAAGACGGCGAGCGTGCTTGCGATCCAGATAAATATGTTTCCAACAAGCATAATATCCCCGGTGCTCGTGAAGCGTATCGGCTTCATCATAAAAGGCCAGAGATACCATGGACTCATCATCGAGTTGGTACCCCCCACGGTGTAGCCGGCGACTCCCAGAAGAAGCTGGTAGAACGACGCTTTTATAATCGAAGGGTTTGCGGTGATGTTCGGAATAGTGAAAAGCGATCCCATGGCGGAGAGTTGTTCTTTAGGAGAAAAAAGCGCGCCATTAATGCCGACAAAGAGAACAAAAAATATGATTATCGCGACACCAAAGAAACGGAACGCATCGCGGTATTGCCGCTCTCGTGAAAGGATATTTTTTAAGACCAACGCGACGACAACCGGTCCCGCAAATACGACCGCAGTGAGTTTTATACTTACCGCGAGCCCGAAGAAGATGCCGGAGAGCAGCACCCATGAGGTTTTGTGCGACAGAAAAGTCGGGCGCTCCGGGCCGCTTGGCCAAGTCTTACCCTCTTTTTCTGTCGCACAAAACCTGTTTCTATAATTACGAAAGAAAAAATAAAGTGCGAGGAAACCGAAGGAGAGGTACATTCCGTCCATTAAAATAAGGCGTGTGTCGAGAAGAAGCGCATTTTCGAACGCGACAAGGAACGCGGTGAGAAGCGCCGCGCGTTCGCCCGCAAGCTCCCGAACAAAAAGGAATATTGAAAAAATAAGAAGGAGTCCGAATGCTACGCTCACCAGTCTCTCTGTGGTGTAGGGAAAATTCTCGTATGGTTTGTCAATTCCTTTCGTGGTGAACGATGTTCCATCGGGCGTTTTTTCATTCACTATATAAGTAGCTCCTTTCAAATCGTTTTTGTCGTAGAAAAAGAGAGGGATGGAATAAAGAAATCTCCCCAAAGGAGGGTGAATATCGAAGTAGGGAACATGAAGCGCGTTATCCGCGGCATACGTCGCGAAGTAGGTCTCGTCGAACACGGGACGGTCGGGGGTTCCGATGCGTACGAGATGCAGGGCGGCGC
>DAIDBF010000073.1 GCA_027310235.1 bacterium
TCTTTAAGCATTCCTACGTCGTTCGGCTTTTTGAGCGTTCGTATCCGAAACTTTCTGTACCAGTTCTTCGCGGGCCTTCCGTTCTCGAATACCACCATCGAGCCAACCGCGGAGGTACCGGAGATATTCGAGATATCGTAACCCTCCACACAATAATTTTTAATTTTTAATTTAAAATTTTTACTTTCAGGTTCCTTGATCAAAGCAACATCCTGAATGTGTTTCAAGGCGAAGAGACGTTTTTTTATCTTCTCCGCCTTTTCGAACTCAAGCTTCCTGCTCGCATCCTGCATCTCCCGCTCGAGATTCTTCATGATTGTTTCTCTCTTTCCTTCGAAAAGAAGTTTGAGATTCCTTATCGTCCTCAAATACTCAACCCTTCCCTCGGTAGTGACACAAAATCCGGGACAGAGACCGATCTGTGCATCAAAACACGGCTTTCCCCTCCCAATTTCTTTCTCCGAGTGCGTGTTCCATGGGAATATCTTCCTCAGGATGCGGAGCGCCTCCCGAATACTCGAAGGAGAAGTGAAAGGTCCGTGGATTGCGCGATAGAGTACATCGGCATTTTTCTGCTTCAGATCTTTTCCTCGTACCAAAAGAACTCTGGGAAATCGCTCTTTCGTAATCACGATATATGGGAAGCTCTTATCGTCTTTCTCGCGGATATTGAAGGGCGGCTGGTATCTTTTGATAAGATCCGCCTCGAGGATCAAGGCCTCGATCGCCGTATCGGTTTTCCGCACCTCTATCTTCCGGATTTCCTGCACCAACCTCTCGATGCGGGAATCATGCGGACGTAAAAAATAACTCGAAACGCGGCGTTTCAAGTTCACTGCTTTTCCTATATACAAAATACCTCCCTTCGCGTCCTTCATGAGATAGACGCCAGGGGTCTCGGGAAAATTCTTATAGCGTACCATCAAAAAGAAAATCGACGAACTTTTGAATGGGCGTCTTCTTCGGTTCGGGATACCCGGTGCCTCTGCAGATCTCTTTCAAGTGAATCTCCGTCTCTTCAATCCCCATCTTGATAAGCTCCTTCGCCTGCGGAAAGTCAACCCAGTGACAGTTCATGACGGGCGGACGGATCACGACATCCGCTTCTTTGATAATCCGTTCGATAAGCTGATGTTCAAGTATCGGGAGCATGTCCACAATAATGGACTTGATACCATGGATGCTCAAGGTTTCTTCCGAAATGTCCGGCCAGCTGCTTGAAACGTTCACCGCAATCACATATTCGGCACCCATATCCCGGACCACGTCCGCGGGCACCGGATCTACCATACCACCGTCGGAGAGCAAATGTCCGTTCCAAGGCACGGGAGCGAACACCATAGGGATCGCGGTACTCGCCTCAATCGCATTCGTAAGAGACCCTTTCTTCATCACAATCATATCTCCGCTCTTCGTATCGGTAGCAATCGCCGCGAAGGGAATGTTACACTTCTCGATGGAAACGTTTTTAAGATGAGATTTTAAGATTTGAACAACCGGTTTTGTGTTCCGAAACGGCGCTTCGTCTTTACTGTGCGTATGAAGCATCTTCCGAATCGGAAGCATATCCTTTTCACGTATGTCAGAAAAAAGTTTCTCCAGAAGATCGATATCCTGCGTTGCGGCGTAAAATCCGCCTACCAGAGCGCCCATACTCGTACCCGCGATGTAGTCGATATCGATGCCCGCTTGGTGAAGCATCTTGATAACGCCGATGTGGGCGAGCCCTCTCGCTCCCCCGCCACCCAAGGCAAGCCCGACGGACTTCCTCTTCTTCGGCTTCACTTCCTCCTTCTTCATGATCTAATAGTAAAACAAAAAGAACTTTCTTGAAATATCAAAAAAGTTCCTTCTTTTCTTCTAATCATTAAGACCATCGTACCTCACTGGGGAAGAGAAATTTTCCAACCCAAGCTCCTTGCGCATTTTCTTAATACTTTTTTTCAGTGCTTCTCTGTATGCTTTCTCTCCTTTTGTTTTTCTTATTTTCTGGAGTTCCTTCTCGTGCTTGTCTTCCTCTTTGAGTTTCTTCTTAAGAAACTTGCCGGCTTCTCTTACTGCATCGCTCTTAAAGATTTTTGCGACATCGGTTATATTATTTATCATCACTGACCTCACTTTATTTTGAAATAAATGAACTTACAAAAAAGATAGCACTTATCAGATAGTATTTCAAAATATTTTACACCATTGGTAGACCTGTTCCTGTACAGTATAAAGGTCTACCAATCTTGAAATTTTCTCGAACGTACCGTGACACGTTCAATATAAAAGAGGGTGTCCATACCTTCTTGAGTGAACATTACCGAAGGATGCGAAGGGAACTGGTGCGCGAGCCGCGTTGCCGAGCCAGGTCCCTCGCCCATAGGGCGTGCAGGGTGGCGAGGAGCAACGAAGCGAACCCCAAGTTCCCTGCATCCGGAGGTTTTGTGAATGAGAGGAGGTATGGACGCTCTCTGCCGGAGAGATTACTTCAAGACCTTCTTTAGATATTGCCCCGTGAAACTTCCCGCGCGCTTCGAAATGTCCTCGGGCGTGCCGACGGCAACAATTGCTCCACCCTTCTCCCCTCCCTCGGGACCGAGATCTATTACCCAGTCGGCTGTTTTTATCACATCCAGGTTGTGTTCGATGACGACCACGGTGTTTCCTCTGTCCACGAGACGCTGAAGTACGTCAATCAAGTTCTGCACGTCCGCGAAGTGAAGCCCCGTCGTGGGCTCGTCCAAAAGATAGAGCGTGCGGTGCGTGTCGCGCTTCCCCAGTTCCGCACCGAGTTTCACGCGCTGTGCCTCGCCGCCCGAAAGCGTCGTCGCGGATTGTCCGAGATCAAGATACCCGAGCCCCACTTCGTTTAAAATTTTCAGGCGATCATAGAGCCACGGGATATCTTCGTAGAACTCCGTCGCCTCCTCGATCGTCATCTTCAAGACCTCATACACATTCTTTCCTTTGTAGCGCACGTTCAAGGTCTCCCTGTCGAACCGTTTTCCCTTGCACACTTCGCACTCGACATAGACCGTCGGAAGGAAGTGCATCTCGATCGCAATCATCCCGTGCCCTTCGCAGTTCTCGCATCTGCCTCCCTTCACATTAAAACTGAAGCGGCCGGGTTTGTACCCGCGCACGCGCGCATCCTCCGTCGCCGCGAAAAGCTCACGGATGAACGTCCACGCACCGACATAAGTCGCGGGGTTCGATCGCGGCGTACGCCCGATCGGCGACTGGTCGATATTAATGATGCGATTGATATATTCGGTGCCTAGGATCGACTTATGCATTCCTGCTTTGTAACGTATGCCATTTCCTCCAGAGGAGGATCCTCCTCCGGAGGAAAACTTATTCGCGAGCGCCTTGTAGAGTACGTCGTAAAGAAGCGTGCTCTTTCCCGATCCCGAGACGCCCGTAATCGCCGTGAAGCGCTTCAAGGGAATCTCCACATCGATGTTTTTCAAGTTATTCGCCGTGATTCCTTTTATCTTCAGATGTTCCTTGTCCTTGTTCACGATTCTTCTCTTTTTCGGAACCTCGATGAATCGCTTCCCGCGAAGATACTCCAGAGTAAGCGAATCCTGCTTCATATCCTTAACAATGGAAGGTATCGAACCCTCAGCGATGATTTTTCCTCCGTGCACTCCCGCAGCGGGACCGATATCGACGAGATAATCGGACGAACGAATTGTGTCTTCGTCGTGCTCGACGACGATGATGGTATTTCCGAGATCGCGGAGATCCTGAAGCGTTTTGATGAGCTTCGCGTTGTCGCGCTGATGAAGCCCTATCGTCGGCTCGTCCAGGATATAGAGCGTCCCCACGAGACGCGAGCCGATCTGGGACGCGAGGCGTATCCGCTGGGACTCTCCTCCCGAGAGCGTGCCCGCTTTTCTATCGAGCGTGAGATAATCGAGCCCCACGTCGATCATAAATTGCAACCTACTTTTGATTTCTTTCAAAGGAACCTCAGCAATCTCCGCGAGATTCTTTTTCTTCGAAAGTTTTTCCTCGACCTTCGTGAAAAACGCATACGCATCGTCGATCGAAAGCTCGACGACCGAGGCGATGTTTTTGTTGTCGATCAAGACGTTCAAGCTTTCTTCCTTGAGACGCTTTCCCGCGCAGACGGGGCATATTTTTTCCGACCAGATGCTTTCGGTGCCGAGTCCGTGACATTCGGGGCACGCGCCGTAAGGACTATTGAAGGAGAAGAGGCGCGGCTCGATCTCGGGAAACGAGAATCCATCCTCGGGACAAGTATACTGTGCCGAAAGAGAAACCTCCTTGTCGGTGATAACGGTAATCACGTCATGACCGTATTTCAGGGCGGTCTCCACGGATTCCGCGAGCCGCGTCCTATTATCTTTCTCGCCGAAGTCGATTCCTGCGGGCATCCGATCGACAACGAGATCGATTGTGTGTTGTTTGTAACGGCTGAGGTCAATCCGCTCGCGCAAACTCGTGAATGTGCCGTCGACCCGCACCTCCGAGAATCCCGAGTTCAGAAAATCATAGAGCATCTGATAATATTCGCCTTTCCTGCCGCGCACGACGGGTGCCAAGATTACCACGTTCCTTTTTTCCTTGTTTTCGTTCGAAATGTCGATGATGACATCCACAATCTCCTCGTTCGTCATCTTTCGTATCTCCCTGCCGCACTTGGGACAGAAGGGTTTTCCCGCGCGCGCGAAAAGCACGCGGAGATAGTCGTAGATCTCCGTGATGGTCGCGACAGTCGAGCGCGGGTTCGCCGAATGATGTTTCTGGTCGATCGAGATTGCGGGCGACAATCCTTCGATCTCGTCCACGTCCGGCTTGTCCAATCTTCCCAAGAACTGGCGCGCATAGGCGGAGAGTGATTCAATATAGCGCCGTTGTCCTTCCGCGAAGATGGTATCGAATGCCAAAGACGACTTCCCCGAGCCCGAGAGTCCAGTGAAAACGATCATCTTGTCACGCGGAAGTGTGAGATTAATATTCTTCAGGTTATGCTCGCGGGCACCCTTGATGATGATTTTGTCCCTCATAGCTAACGCAAACACTCCCCCGTTTTGGTTCACTGGGGGGTGAGTACAAGAGAAAGATACTCCTCGTTCTCTAGGTGGTCAAGGTTTTTGTGGCATCTGGGGAATAGTTTTCTCCTCTCTTCAGCAGAATGTTCCGTTCGAATGCCTTCACCTCATTCATCCTCGGAAATAAACGGAATTGAGCGAACTCGCCCTGCGTTCAGGGGCTCAAACACGCTCAATTTCTATTTCTCTCGTCTTCACTCGGGAAGGCATACTCTCACTCCACAATGCTTCATCGAGAAGAGAACTATTCCCCGCTGCTTTCTTAATTGAAAATCTCGTACGCATTTCTCCGAACGAGGAGTAAAGAAAAGGGGAAGGTTACTCCTTTCTATCACTGCTTATCGAGAAGAAAATTGTTCCCCTTTCCCACTATGAAAGTGTATTTTTCGATTTCTTGGCTGTATAATTGGGGTATGGAAAACAGGGAAATAGAAGCGAGATTTTTGGATGTGCGGAAAGAAGAACTGGTACAAAAGCTTAAGGCACTTGGAGCGGAAGATCTCGGGGAGGAATTACTCCAAGAAGTTATCATCTACGGTCCAGAATCGAAATGGAAAGACGAAAACAGGGTGATGAAGATAAGAAAAGAACGCGGGAAAATTACACTCGTCTATAAGCAAAATCATTCGCATACGGTTGACGGTACGGAGGAGATAGAGCTCGAAATCAATGATTTTGAGAAAGGAGTGACACTTCTCGAAAAAGCAGGACTTCCGCCATCTCGTCGTCAGGAGAAGAGACGGTACACATTTCGATTTGAAGAAACTACGATCGATATTGATACGTGGCCAAAAATTCCTACATACGTGGAACTTGAGGGGCCTTCTGAGAATGTATTGAGAGAAACGGCAAAGAAACTCGGACTCGACTGGGGAAAGGCGGAGTTTCGAAATCCGCGTACTGTTATCGAGGATGTTTATCATATTCCTCTAGGAACTTTGCGTTGGTTCACTTTCGATCGGGTGGAATAAAATCCGAGAATGGGATTCTATCGAGGCCGGGCCTCGAT
>DAIDBF010000015.1 GCA_027310235.1 bacterium
CCTTGTCACGCCGTGTTCCGCATACACGTCGATACTCACGCCCCTCGGGGCACTCATATACGTAAAAATAAAAAGGGCGCCGAGCGCGATGATCGCGAGCCCTATCCCCGTTCCCACGAGAAGTGTTTTTTTAAGCCACTCCGGAGGGGCGTCGTTCGTTTTTTTCCTTCTCTCCGGAGCGATGCGCCTCGGCCGTTGTTTTTGGAAGGCCTCGATTCTTTTTTCGAGATCGCGAAGTGTCATGTGGTATCAACAATATACTACCTCATGTTCAGGGAGTCGAGCGCCGCACCGATCGCAGAAAAATTCATGATGAGGGACCGAGAATAACGAAACGGGAGTATCGCCGCACGCCTCACATGAGGCGGCTGTTACGTCGTATCCGAGGATGCGAAACAGCGCCTCTGTGTTTTTTTCTTCCTCGTTCAAAGATCGTTTCAGTGTTTCCCACAAACGGCCATCGGGGACCCCTTTGGGTGCAAGCGCGCGAACAAGCATGATGGCACGGAGCGCGGCCGGGGTTGGGAGACGCGAGGGAGGAATTTGAAGCGCATCGATGAGCGTAAGCTGATTTTTTTCCACGAGACGGATTGTCACCAGGCCGCCGGGAGTACAATGCGGGGAAAGTTTCGAGAGTGGTTTCCTGCCGCCGATCATCCGTGCCTCGATTCTTCCCAACTGTTTCGCAAAGCAGCCGATCAGTCGATCCGTCTCGCCGCGCGAATGGACGGAAAGTACGATTGCGTCAGTCACATACTCCTGCATGGTTACTATTATATTACGAAGCACGCACCCCCGCTTT
This sequence comes from bacterium, assembly GCA_027310235.1. Taxonomy (GTDB): domain Bacteria; phylum Patescibacteriota; class Minisyncoccia; order UBA6257; family GWB1-50-10; genus JAKAHD01. The sequence goes on from DAIDBF010000015.1 coordinate 803, forward strand.
CGGGGTTTTCCAATATCCAAGGCGAAACCTCCCTCCGATCATAAGACGCGTCAATGCATCGATTGCGGGAAGTGAACTGAAGAGAACAAAGATAATCGGCGTGAAGATCCACTGAAGAAAGTAGAGCGTATAGTGCCACGCCTTGAATCCTCGTATCCTCGGAGCAAGAAGCACCACCGAAAGAAACCAGGAAGCGATGATGCCAATCGATCCTACGTTCAAAATCCACCCCGTAAGCCGCGGAAGATTGTAGGAAAGTACGGAACTTGTGAACGTGCTCCCTCCCATCAGATTCGGGAGCCATCCGAAAAAGAAAATGATGAAAGAACTTGTGGCCCACGAATAGGATCCTTCAAAAAGCGTCCAGAGCCAGAACCATTTGGTGCGCCTCGAAATGTTTTTCCCCTTCTCCCTGAAGTCGCGCGCAAGGTGCGAGATATTTTCCGCTCCCCATGCCCATCGCCGCTGTTGCTTATATAAGCTCAATGCCGCCTGCCGTAACGTCGCTCCCTCAATCGCATCCATATAGATCGGGTAGAAAAGCGGCACGACGCGCCAGTCGCCTCCATAATGGGAAAGACATTTAAAAAAAATCCTCGAATCCTCGGATACGATGTTCGTATCCCAGTAGTCGATGTCAATCACCGCTTGGAGCGGCATGCTGTGGGAAGAAAACGTGACGAGCTGCTCCTCACGGGATTCCTGCATCAACTGCCAGAAACTCGAAGAGAATCCGACGAGGCGCGCGAAAAAAGGCGCATAGTGCACATTATTGATATACAACGGAATCGGCTGATAGCTCGAGCGACCCGGATTTGAAGCGGAGAGAAAAGCGTGGGTGAGAATCCCGAAATAATCCCGCCCGGTACGGCTGTCCATATCGAATACGGATACCAAGATACGTGTATACGGGATACCGGAA
>DAIDBF010000024.1 GCA_027310235.1 bacterium
CCTATCCAGTTGCCGATCTTGTCGGACACGATTGATTGTCCTCCGAAAGTGTCGGTCACAAGCACTGTTTTTATTTTTTTCCTCGCGGCATACACGCCCGCAGCCGCTCCTGCAGGACCTCCACCGATGATAATCAAGTCATACATAACGTGTTCATTCTGTCTCTTTTTCAAAGAGTTTGCAAACAAAGGAAATGATTCGACGCTACCTAATGTTCATCACCGCTATCCTCTTCTTCGTTTTCAACCGGCACAAGAGGGACTTTACAAGTAGGACACTCCCCCGGATCAACATCGGTATAACCGCAATCGGGACATTGATACATGAAGGTGGTAGTACTAACGACCTTGAGGATGATTGCTATTTAATTTTGAGTTTTCTTGCAATTCCCGTGCGATTGAATCCCACGAACACTTCGCCATCTATATCCACCACCGGAACTCCCATTTGATGCGACTTATGCGCCATCTCCTCCCGCGCCCGTACATCGAGCGCAACGTTTTTTTCCTGATACTCGATGTGGTGCTTCTCCAAAAACTCTTTAAGCATCCGGCAGTATACGCAGTTGGGAGTGGAGTAGACGGTGACCATGGATGAAGTTTATCTTTCACTCACGGGGGTTTCCGGAGAGATTCCATAACGAAAAAATGACGGCTAAGGCACCGATAAGCAGATTGTTCCAGGAAACGAGGTTTAAGGAAGAAAACCCGAGAATCCACGGGGAGAGAATCAACCACACCCCCAATCCCAAGATGACCCAATGGTTCCACCGCATATACTTTGATTATAGCACAAACTATTTGAGTTATCCCCAAAATTAAGGTAGTCCCGCGTCGCTTCGCTCCTGGGATGATTGATTTTCTAAGCTCCTTACGTCGCTAAGAAAATCTAATCAGCCACGGCCTCGATAGATTGTTTGCGCCGTAAATAAAAGAAGCCCGGCTTCCTCATGGGAGGCCGGGCTTCTCTTTTGCCTTTATGCCTTTATCTGCGGAATGAGCGAACTCGTTCCTGATGGCACTGGCGGCACAAAAGCTTGTCCAAGCGGGACGGATCCGGCTCGAAGGGAAGCTCCGTTATCGGAGTTCCGCACTTCGCGCACTGCCAATCACCCTTGTACATCTGGCGATCAAAACCGCGCCCGCCGCCTTGCTGATCAAAACTCATGCTGGTCTTTTTTTCTTATTGTTCGACTCTTTTTTTTCTACGTACCTGAACCAGACACAACACGGTTTTTACGCCTTCGCGTCGATTCGTAGTATTCCTGTATCAATTAACGTTGGGTGGAAAAGAGAGTATCAAAAATCTGTTTCATCGTTGGATACGGTGCCGCGCCGCCTACCGAAAACATCTTTTGATCTTTGGAGATCACGAAGAGCGGAGGAAATCCGGGGTTCTGCGCTTCATATTGCGTCTCAAGTCCCTGCACCAAGCTTACGGTCGCTTGCGGAAGCCCGTTCGCATCCTGAACAATCGAGTAGGGCGTGCCCGCCGCGCCTGCATTCGTGCCGTCGGCCTCATCCTCCTGGATGATGTCCTGCCCGTACGTACTCGAGAGACATGTATTGAAATCATTCACGTTCAAGCCGATTTGTTGAGCCACCTTCGGCAACTCATTCGGATCAAGCCCATTATTCGAGGGCGTGATCTGAAAAATTGTATCGATGTACTGCCAGTATTTATCGTTCCCGCCGAGCTTCGCGGCACACTCCGCGGCTTGTGCTTCTTTGGGGGCCTTGGAGTGCAGTTGCGGAAGCGGGAAGTTCCTGAAAATCCACGCAACCTTCCCTTCATAAAGCGACATTGCGGATCGCATCGTCTGATGAAACTGCTTACAGAAAGGACACTCGAGATCGGAAAACTCCACGATCTTCACCGGCGCATTGGGATCACCGAAAATATGATCGGCTGCCGATACGGGTTTCACATTCGAGAGGGAACCTTGACCTTGGGGTTGCTGGCCTTGTGCCTGTCCGTTATCTGCCGGAGGAGTAGCGGTGGGAGTTCCGGCTCCTTTTCCCGCATTATAGATAAGTGCCACACCGATAACGAGCGCCGCCGCCAAGATGCTTGCGGGTAAAATGTAATCTCTGCGGCTCTTGCCGCTCTTTACTTTTTCGTCCATGCTGCGAAATGCGAATTGGATATGAATATACGAATATGAATGTTTGATAAAATCATAGAGTACGACTACGATAAAGTCAACCCCGAAACACTCATGCAAAACCTCAAAAAAATCATACTGCTTCTGGGCGACATTCTTTTCTTCTATATAGCGCTCTTTTCCGCGCTCATTCTCCGTTATGGTATTCCCGACTACCTCTCGTACCTCGGAGAACATCTCTCCTCTTTTGTCTACATACTCATCGTGTGGCTCCTTATGCTCGCCGCTTCGAATACGTACGACTTCCGAACGCTCAAAAACGATCTCCGATTCTTCCGTACGTTTCTCGTCGCCGATCTTACGACGATCATGGTCGCGCTCGCCCTTTTCTACGCGTTCCCTCTCGGTATCGCACCGAAAACGAACCTGGTGTTTTTTGCGGTGACGCTCACGGTCTGGGGACTTCTTTACCGCTATGCATTCAATGCAATCGTCGTACGCAGCGCCCCACAACGTGTTTTTATTCTAGGAGAATCGAAAGAAATCACCGACCTTGTCAGCTACCTAGAAGCGAATCCTCAGCTCGGCTATCGCATCGCCGTATGGGAACGAAGAACGCTCGGTGAAAGCGGATGGCACGAACTTCCGGAACGTATCGCGGCGGAACGCGCGACCATGCTCGTCATTCCCGCCGATCTCAAAAAGGACCCGCGGGTAAACGACATCGTCTACCTGTGCATCCTCCGCGAGATTCAAGTGCGCGATATTCCTTCGTTCTACGAAGAGATAATGGGGATGACGCCGCTTGCAGAGCTCGGTACGGGCTGGTTTCTCGAAGAACTCGTTGAAGCGCGTCCGCTGTATAGCACCTCGAAGACCTTGTTCGATGTCGTGCTCGCATTCCTGCTGTTCATCGTTCTTCTTCCCGTCATGATCGTGATCTGGATTTTTATCCGTCTCGACTCGCACGGCCCCGCCATCTTCAAACAGGTCCGCGTCGGGAAAAACGGAAAACGCTTTACACTTTACAAGTTCAGGACTATGTATATGGATGCGGAGCAAGAGGGAGCGCAATGGGCAGAGGTGAACGATCCGCGCGCGACAAGAATCGGATCCCTCCTCCGTATTTCCCATCTGGATGAATTCCCCCAACTCGTGAATATCCTGAAGGGTAATATTTCATTCGTAGGACCGCGCCCGGAGCGGCCCGAATTCGTTGAGGTCTTGAAAACCAAGATCCCCTACTACGAAATCCGGCTCGTGGTGAAACCCGGCCTTACGGGATGGGCGCAGATCAACTATCGCGCGAACGTTACCGAAGGAGAGGCCTATCGGAAACTCGAGTACGATATTTTTTATATCAGGCGCCGCGGATTCGTATTCGACTTCCTCATCATCCTGAAGACGCTGAAGACGATATTCGCAACACCGAAATGATCAAAAAGATAAAATCCTTCCTCTTCGAAAACAAAAGCGAGAAGCAGACATTCTTGAAAAACGCCTTCTGGCTCACGGGCGGTACCGCGGTATCGAGGATCGTCCGCGCATTCATGATCATTTACGCGGCGCGTATCCTCGGCACCGAGGGGTACGGCGTCTTCTCCTACGCGCTCTCTCTCGCGGCGTTTTTCACCATCTTCTCCGACATCGGGCTTTCGGGACTCCTCACGAGAGAACTGGTACAGAAGCCCGCCGAAGTCGGACGCTATATCGCGACGACGCTCCGCATTAAATTTGCATTTATCGTGCTCGGCATCGCCTTCACACTCCTCGTGGCGCCGTGGTTCATCAAGATCGACGCGGCGCGATCGCTTCTTCCTATCGTCGCGCTTCTTCTTGCATTCGACAGCATGCGCATCTTCATATTCGCGATCACCCGATCGAAGAATAAGATGGAGATCGAATCCGGGTTAAGCGTCCTGACCGATGTGTTCATCACCGTTTTCGGATTCGTCGCGCTTTTCCTCCTGCCGGACGCCCGGTGGCTCGCAATCGCTTACACCGCGGGAAGCGGCCTCGGACTTTTCGTCGCGTTTTTCGTAATCCGCAGATGGACAGGCGACTTCTTTAAGGAATTCGACCGATCGCTCGTAAAACCGATTCTTTCTTCCGCGTGGCCATTCGCCGTCATGGGGCTTCTCGGGGGCTTTATGATTAACATCGATACAATTATCATCGGCTGGTTCAGAAGCGCGGGAGAACTCGGACTCTACGGCGCAGTACAGCGCCCCATCCAGGTGTTTTATATGATCCCGGGATTTATAAATGTCAGCCTGTTCCCACTCTTAAGCAAATTCGCCCACGAGAAGAGAAATGAACGAACAAAAGCCGTTCTTGAGCGCGCAATCACGGGCGCGCTCGCGGTCGCATTGCCGCTCACTATTGGCGGCATCATTGTCGGAGTTCCTTTTATACGGCTCGTCTTCGGCGCGCAGTATTTGGAGTCCGCGCTCACGTTTCAACTGCTTCTTCTTACGCTCATCCCGATCTTTGCCGGAAGCATAATCGGGAATGCCGCCTTCGCGTATGACCGGCAAAAGATATTTCTTGCAAGTGTGGGGATGGGCGCGGCCGCAAATGTGGTACTTGATCTTCTCCTTATTCCTCTTTACGGCATCGCCGGATCCGCGGTTGCAACCATCATCGCACAGATTATCTCGAACGGATACGTGTATGCGAAGTTCAGACAAACGGTTTCCGTTTCGGTGTTTCCTTCTCTCGGGAAAATCACGCTCGCCTCGTTCGGTATGGGTATAGGCGTCTTCGGAGTGATGCGGGCGGGGTGGACAATAATTCCGACGATCATTTTCGGCGTCATCGTATACACGGGGCTCCTGTTCATTCTGAAAGAACCGCTCCTCGAGGTGCTAGGGATACGAAAAAATACGAGGACCGATTCATAAGAACCAGCCCTCTAAAAATTATTCCGATGTTTGTTGCGTGCCGTACGATGCCCCGTAAGACATCACGTAGGCGATATAGGCCCCCGAACCGTTTCCAGTCTTCTTAAGGGTGTCTTTCCTTATCTCAAGTAGATTCCCCATAAATGGCGTGGGAGGGGCGGAAAAGTGGACTACGCACCACGTGTGATCGCCCTCTTCTATTTCGGCAGTGACAATCCCCCTCACTCGAATGTTCTCTGGAAAGCAGCAGATAACCTCGTAAAAATTGTTATTTGCTCCTTTCCTTCCAAAAACAAAATTGACGAGAAGAAGAAGTGTAGGCCTGCTCGAGGATGCGTCTCTCAGGAAATCGATGAGGGAGGTTTTATCGGCAATCACGCCGAGAAAAAGAATGAAAATAAGAATGCCAACCGATATAACAACGAAACCCAGCCACTGATTTGAGAATCCCAGCGCATTTCCCATCTCCACTATCTTTCCCGAAAAAATAGAAACGCCATACATCACGAGAAAGATCGGGATAGTTATTCCGAGACCGGAACGGAACGTTCCGAAAAATCCTTGTTTTTTCAATTTTTCCCTCTAGGAATTTAGGATAAAAATTATATTTTAAACAGCGAGAATAGTATAAAAGAAAATCTGCAATTTGGCAAATCTATCAAGGCCCGGCCTCAATATATCGAGGCCGGGCCTCGATAATTTTGGGGATAACTTTTTCTTTGCTACAATAACGCAATGAAGATATTAGTAACGGGCGGCGCCGGATTTATTGCCTCACATGTCGTCGACGCGTATGTGAAGGCGGGGCACAGGGTCGTGGTAGTGGATAATCTCGCTACGGGATCGAGAAAGAATCTGAACCCGAAAGCGAGATTCTACAAGGCGGACATCCGCGATGCAAAAAAAATCGATGAGGTTTTCAAGAAAGAAAGACCGGATGCGGTGAACCATCACGCGGCGATTGCAGTAGTAGTGGAGTCGCTTCGTAATCCCCTGCCGACACTCGACGTGAACGTGACGGGCACGATAAATCTGCTTCTCGCGGGCGGGAAATATAAAGTGAAGAAATTTATCTTCGCTTCGACGGGAGGAGCGATGTACGGAAACTTCAAAACAATCCCCGCCTCCGAAACCGCCGAACCGATGCCGCTCTCGCCTTATGGGCTCTCAAAGCGACTGGGAGAACTTGCGATTG
>DAIDBF010000036.1 GCA_027310235.1 bacterium
GGGATGCACTGGCTTGTGAACATAACGACGCGCGAGAAAGGATATCCGGCCGCCATTTTGATTCGCGGTACCGAACACATGAGCGGCCCAGCGCGTGTCACGAAGTTTTTTAAGATTGATGGAAAGTTATACGACAAACCTGCATCAAGATCATCAGGACTCTGGATTGAGGATAGAAACGTAAGAATCAAAAAATCGCAGATTCAAAAATCCCCGCGCATCGGCATCGAATATGCGGGGGAGTATTGGAAAAAGAAAAAGTCAAGATACATACTTGAAATTCCTAATTCCTAATATCTAATTTCTAAACAATAATTGAGAGGATAGTATGGTATAATTCACACATGAACTCATTTGAGCAGAATTCCCCAAACGAGTCGTTAGTGGAAAAATACCGTCCGGAGGCAGATGAGGAGGGATATGTGTTCACCTCCGCGTTTGCCGTTCCCGAGCTTGGCAGGCAGAACAAAAACGTCGCCGCGCTTCTCGACGGTGAAGAGGGAACCGCGGAGTATAATCTCGGCGAGGGATTACGATACAAGGGGGGCTCAGGAAACTACTCCGAGATGAAAATTCACGTTGATGATCTTGATATTTTCATTCAGAGAGTGAGAGATTATTTCGGAGGAGGGAGATAAACACACAGATTTTTATGACTTTGGTAGACCAAACCCCATTAAGATATAAAGGTCTACCAAAGTTCATTTTTGAGGTTTTAAAAATATTCAGAGCGTCTTTTGGGAAGACGCTCTTACTTTATCATAAATATACAACAAATTTCCTACTGTTTTTCCGAGGGCCAGACGGTCTTCAAAATCCATAAGCCAAACCGTGCCCATGGGCGGAACAAGAAGACTTTGTAAAGTAACATCATTTTCCTCTCCCGCGGTATCCATGTTTCGCGCGACGCCCAGTACGGTTGATTTGGGACATCTTTATCATAAACCTCGAGTGATGCCAAACCCTTTATCTTATATCTACTCTCATATCGGAGACGATTCACCGTTTGGAAGCAAAGAAGAGTTCTGGCGAGGTGTCCGGGATGATCAATGACGACAATTTTTGAATCATCTAAAAGTACTTTGTCGTAGATCATTTTCCTCGCCTCGATGGCGTTGTTATGCGTCCGATAAGAATTCTCCTCTACGAGAATAGATTCTCTCAGAGATGGATATAAATATAAGTCAGGGTAGGTTCTTACTAAATCAAGAAGCATAGATTCCGCTTCTGTTACTCCTTCCTTATTTTTATATCCTCCGGAGAGAATTACTTTTGCTATATTAGGGGTCGTGGTCCAATGCAGACTATCGTTGCCAATTTAATTCTCCCTCCTCCAGTTTTTGAATTTTGTCAGAAGCTCGTAGGGAAGAAAAAACAACCACCCGACGACCATGAGACCGCCGCATATTCCTACGCTGGCCTCTGAAGGGAAAATTCCGTAGTCGGAAAAGTAAATCTTCTTAATCTTTTCCGTGTACCAGTTGCCGACAAGAAAACCGATGGCAAAGTACGCGAAAAAAGACAAAATGATAATTACTAGGCTGTTGCTTTCCATAACAATTTCCTCCGTTCGTTTCGTTCTTATTTTTTTATTAAGGTGATTTTATTTTAAAATGAATCGCTAGTCATGTCAACTTTAGGAAGAAACAATCGGCGTTTTCTTTGAAGCTTGCATAGAGTACACGGACATATGGAATCTCTGCTGTTTGGAGGATATAATACCCGGGATGAAGTTAAGCATCGGAATAGTCGGTTTGCCGAACGTAGGAAAGAGCACGCTTTTTAAACTGCTTACCAAGCAGGAGATTACGATCGCGAACTATCCCTTCGCGACGATCGATCCGAACGTAGGCGTCGTGCCCGTGCCCGACGAACGGGTTGAACAGCTCTCGGATATTTCACGCTCAAAAAAGAAGATTCCCGCAGTCGTGGAGTTTTACGACATCGCGGGGCTCGTGAAAGGCGCGAACAAGGGTGAGGGGTTGGGAAACCAGTTTCTCGCGAATATCAGAAACGTGCAGGCGATCGCACACATCGTGCGTTGTTTTGGACAGAGCGATATCATCCACGTGGAATCGAGCGTGAATCCGATCCGCGATATCGATATCATCGAGATGGAACTTATCTTCAAAGATATCGAGACCGTGGACAAACGGATGGGAAAACTCGAGGCGGAAGCGCGGAGCGGGGATAAGGCCGGTGTTAAAAATCTTGGCGTCTTGAAAGAAATCCGCGCGGAACTCGAAGCGGGAAATCTTACAGGACGCTTCAAGGATGAACCCATCGTTCACGAACTCCAGCTTTTGAGCGCGAAGCCGCAGCTTTTTCTTCTGAACGGATCACCCGACGAGGTGAGCGATGAGGTAAAACGGAAGATAACCGAGATGGGATTCGAGTATCTCATCGCGGATTTGAAAGACGAAGCTACGGTGCCCGAACTCGTCAAAAAAGCATACTCGATTTTGAATCTTATTAGTTTTTTCACGACAGGAGAAGATGAGACGCGGGCATGGACCATTGAACGCGGCACCAAAGCGCCGCAGGCGGCGGGCGTGATTCATACGGATTTCGAGCAGAAGTTCATCCGGGCGGAAGTTATAAGCACGGAGAAGCTCTTGGAAGCCGCCCGTTCGGCGAGCTCGGGACACGCCGATCCGTGGAGCATCACGAAACAAAAAGGGTGGCTCCGGCTTGAGGGGAAGGAGTACGTAATGCAGGATGGAGATGTAATTGTAGTTAGACACGGCTGATTTTAAGAGGGGACGCTTGCCCCGTACAAAACTTGTTTTTGTGCGGGGTGATTGTGGTGAGACACGGATAGGGCTTTCTTCCAGTTTCTT
>DAIDBF010000042.1 GCA_027310235.1 bacterium
GGGAGATTCAGCTTCCCCGCGGCATTGGCTACCGCTTTCAGTTGTTCCAAATTCGAAACATTGAAATGCCCTATTGCGATTTTTTTCTTTTCCGCTTCCTGTATAACCTGAAGTAAATTTCTCATACGTCTATTATAATCCTTAAATCTCGAAATACCCTTGGAGCAGATATTCTTTCGCGAATTTCTCAAGTTCTTCGTAGGAAAAATGTGCCGCGAAGACCTCATTCCACATTGCTTCTTCATGATGGTACAGATATTTGATCATGTCCTTCTCTTTCACCAAGCTCATTACGGTATCTACGATATTGAAGCTGACCAAAGTGTTGTTCCCCAGCTCATCCTTGAAATAATCCCCCACCCAGTCGAGGTCACTCCAGAATGAGAGATCTACCCCCTTATGATTCAGCGTCTCACCCAATCTCAATAGATCTTCTCCCGCCTTTTTCCAGTGAATCGCCTCTGGATTCACGTGCGGCACAAAAAGTCGCCAGTCGTTCTCGTCATCTTTCGCGAGATACCGCTGTACTACGAGCCAAAGCGTCTTGTGATTCTCCGGAAAGTGCCGATCAGGCACGTCGCCGCGAAGCAGCGAAACCAGATTCGCCGCAAACGTCTCGGGAAACTCGGCGATTTTCAAAAACACGTCGGAATAAAAAGGAATTTCGTGGAGATAGTGGAATACCAGACTTATCATTCTTAAAAGTTCTCCCGAAATGCCGAGGTACACCGGTATCACGAACACCACTCCCATTTCTTTCAGGTGACTGATATTATGCCATTTCTTCCTCACGAACGATTCAGCGACCTCGTTCCACCGTTCAGGCAGGACCCGCACGACGATTTCGCGGCGTTCAAAATTCTCCGGCATAAGCGTCTCATATTGTTTGAAGAATACATTGTTCAGCCAATCGCTTCCTTCAACGAAACGAAGCGCGCTCATAACCTCGAACAAGTCTTCGTGCGCAAGCATCTCGTCAACCGAGGAATACCCGAGATAGCGCATGACGTTTTGGGGCGGCTGGCGCTTCAACAACTCGATTGCTTTCTCTTTTTTCAAGAAGAACCCGTGGTTCGTTGCGGCAACCGTCTTTACTACTCCAAGCACTTCGGCGCAATGCCCCGATTTCGCGAGCGAAGGATTCCCGAACACTTCAGAAATGAGATGATTGTCGCTCTCGATCTTTGAGATTAACGCGTCATATACCTCCTTTGCCTTCGCATCCTTCGGCACGCCGAGCCGCAGGAGTCGATCATCGACAAGCGCGGTATTCTTCTTGATTATCTCATCCAACACATTCTCTTTCCTCGTTACTTCGGAAAGATGCGATTGGATTTTCAAGAGAGAGTGCTTGTCGGCCCTCAATATCTGGGCTATTTTTTCTGCGGCGTCCGTCATATCACTTGTGTCGTTTGTATCTCCAAATTTCTCCACCTTGGAGAAGCCACGAACTCCTTCCTCCTGAGAATCCCCTCTGTCGCCCCGACGCGCTCCACGACCGAAGTTGCATTCGCGGTCGCGAAACGAATTGCATTTATAATCTGCGATGGAGAAGCGGCATGAATGTTTTTTCCGGCTATTCCCGAACGGAGAAGTCCCGCAACGAATCCGGAACCGAATGCGTCTCCCGCCCCCGTTCTATCAATCAGTTTTTTTTCTCTGAAGATGCCGGCGCGAAATACGTGCTTCCCATCGGAAACCGTTACTCCTTTATCTCCGTTCGTAACCGCAAGGATACCCGGCGTAAGCTTCTCGAGTTTCCGAAACACCTCGCGTTCGCGCGAAAAGGGAATTCCGGTCAAGAGCGCCGCCTCTTCCTCATTCAAGACGAGGAAAGAAATATCTTTTAATGCGCGGAGTATCCCTCCTCGACTATGACGAAGATGATATCCGCTCGGATTGAAGGCCAATGCAGCTCCGTGCCGCCTCGCATGATTTACAATTGTGTCGAACATCGTGTAAGAATCGCCAGAGAGCGAGACGTACCACCATGTTGCCTTCAATCGCTTAAATTCGATATCATTCCGACCGAAGAGATTCGAGGCACCATGATATCCGAGAATGGTCCGTTCCCCATTTTTTGAAAGCAGTACCGAGTAAGCGGTTCCGAGCCGGGACGTTTCTCTCACCATCTTCGTATTCACTTGTTCTTCGTCGAGACGCCTCCGGATTTCACGCCCTCCGGGATCGTTGCCGATCTTTCCGATACACGCAGTTTTGAAACCGGAACGGGCGAACGTCACCGACGCATTCGCGGAGTTCCCCCCGAGAGTGAAGAACACCTTATCCACTTCGAGTTTTTCCCCAAGCGGCAAAAGAAAACCTTTCTTTGAGGGCGTATTCTTCCAGGGAATCGTTTGAAATGCCGGAACATCAAAAAACGCATCCCGCGTAATAGAACCTATGGTAACGACGTCAAACATGTACATTAATTGTAACTATCAATCCACCCTTCCGCAATGCTAAGAGTAGGATTTATCTTCCTCTCAAGGAAGCATAGCAGAGCGAGAGGATATCGTTCCGAACGACGACGAACGCAATAGAAATTGAAGGTGTCTGAGCCCTGAAGGGGCGAGTTCCTTCAATTCCGTTCATTGCGAAGGAGACGTGAGGAAAACGATATACGAGCGGAGCTTTCTGCTGACGAGAGAGGAAGATAAATCCTACTTTCTCATAATCACTTTTTTCACTGCTCCCTTTATATCTTTTACTCCCATGCCGTATTTCTCGATAAGCTCGTCGGGTTTCCCCGATTCACCGAACGTGTCATGGAGTCCCGTAAACTCAATCGGTGTCGGGCGTTTCCTTGCAAAAAGTTCCGCGACAGCGCTCCCCAATCCGCCCATGATCTGGTGCTCCTCAACAGTAACTACCGCGCCCGTCAGTTCCGCCATTTCAAGAAGCGTCTGTTCATCGAGCGGCTTTATCGAGTGGCTATTGACTACAATCGTCCCTATTCTTTCTTTTTCGAGTTCTTCGGCGGCGCGGAGCGCCTGATAAAGAAGGATGCCGCATGTGATGATCGCAACGCGCGGTTTCCGCGATCTCCAAAAAATCTGAGCTTTTCCGGGGACGAAGGGTGTTGCTTCGGTCGTAATGACCGGCGTTTTTTCTCTTCCGAACCTGAGGTACACCGGTCCCCAGAGTTTCACGGCGGCGATTGTCGCCTTTTTCGCCTCGATCCAGTCGCATGGGACGAATACTTTCATATTCGGCATCGCACGCATAATTGCGACATCCTCGGTTGCCTGGTGCGTTGCGCCATCCGGTCCCACGGAGATTCCCGCATGATGACCCGCGATCTTCACATTCGAATCGTTATACGCGATCGTAGTCCTGATCTGCTCATAATTCCTTCCCGGAGAAAACGTCGCGTACGAAGCAATGAAGGGTATCTTTCCCGAAACGCCGAGCCCCGCCGCGATCGTCGCCATATTCTGCTCGGCGACACCGACTTCAAAAAATCGCTCTGGAAATTCCTTCGCGAATGCTTCCATTCTCGTCGATTCCGTAAGGTCGGCACAAAGTCCGACTACGCCCTCATGTTCCCGCGCGGCGAGTATCAGCCCCTCGCCGAACCCGTTCCGCGAGGGCTTCATTTCCACATCTTCTTCAAAAAGCTTGGGGTTGAGTTTTAGTTTTTCATTCATCATATTTTTATAATCTGAATTTTTTCCGAATGAATATTACTGAAGGGTGCTTTAAAATTCACTTGTGCGCCGCGTCGCCGAGACAGGACCCCCGCCGTAAGGCGAGTCGGGTGGCGAGGAGCGAGCGAACAAGTTGAATTTTAGCACCCGAAAGTTTATGAAAGAGGGAAATATTCAGATTCATATTATTCGTGTTCGCTCCGTATCCTCCCTCCAAGCGACCTTAGTTCTTTCATGGCTTCTTTCGCTTCTTCTTTATTCGGCGGTTTCCCGTGCCAGCGATAGTCGCGCTCCATGAAACTCACTCCCTTCCCGGGAATGGTGTGCGCAATAATCACAGTCGGCTTCTCGAAAATGACTTCTGCCTCGCTTACGGCGGAGACGAACGCTTCCATGTCGTGCCCGTTGATTTCAAGCACGTGCCAGTTGAACGATTCATATTTTTCCTTCAAGGGTTCGAGCGGCATGATGCTTTCGGTATTCCCGTCAATCTGAATATTATTGCGATCGATGACAACCGTAAGATTGCTCAATTTGTTTTTTCCGGCGAACATGATCGCCTCCCACGTATTTCCCTCCTGATGCTCGCCGTCGGACGTGAGGCAGTAGGTGCGGAATTTTTTCTTATCGAGTCTCGCGGAAAGCGCAATCCCCGCCGCCTGTGAAAGTCCCGATCCCAGGGGACCCGATGTTGTTTCGAGTCCGGGGAGCGCGGTACGATGCGGGTGTCCCTGGAGACGGGAGTTGATTCTCCGGAGCGTTTTCAATTCTTCAAGAGGAAAATAGCCCGCGCGCGCCATCACTGCATAGAGCACGGGACAGATATGCCCGTTCGAAAGCACGAGGCGATCGCGATCGGGCCACGCAGGGAATTTCGGATCGTGGCGAAGCGCGTGAAAGTACAAGACAGTAAAGATGTCCGCCATGCCCAAGGGCCCCGCGGAGTGGCCGGAACCCGCTTCGAGAAGCATCTCAATCACATCCTCGCGAACCTTATTCGCAAGTTCTTCAAGATATTTCAACCTTCCCTCATGCAACGGAGTCATCGCATCAATTATACCTCATCAACAATAACCCACAACAGAGAGGGGGCCTTTGATATTCATCCTCTTGGGTTCCTTGCGCGGGGCGGCCGCAACTCTCGGAGGCGAGCAAGCTTGGCCCCGCTGAGAAGTGGGTTACGAGCCGAGAGTGTAGGGTGCGCGTTGCCGCTGGAGCAACGCGACATCCGGTGCGGGAACACTACGCAAGGAACCCCCTCCCTTATCCACAGTGTAAAAGAAGAGCGCGCGGGTATAATGATGAAGGGCACCCCTCAAAAGTCGGGGTTTTATTTTTAAAGAAGGGATGAATCCCGTTAGAGATTTCAACCTTATGTTCTATACATATGTCATTGAAAGCAAGAAGAATGGAAGATGGTACACCGGCAGCACCAATGATTTACGGAAACGCTTTAATCAGCATAATATCGGGAAGTCCACTTGGACCAAACAGGGAACGCCATGGAAATTGGTTTATTATGAAGCATGTCTTAATGAGAGCGACGCAAGGTCGAGAGAAAAATATCTCAAATCAGGAATGGGGAAACGTTATCTTAAGAATAGATTAAAGCGTTTCCTATCTCTAACGGGATGAAGTACATATTCGTAGCGGGTGGAGTTATTTCGGGCGTAGGAAAAGGCATCGCAAGCGCATCAATCGGAAAGATTCTTCAAGCCCGGGGGTTCGAGGTGACGGCGGTTAAAATCGATCCCTATGTGAACGTAGACGCGGGAACGATGAATCCTACGGAACACGGCGAGGTATTCGTTTTGGACGACGGCATGGAGTGCGACCAGGACATGGGAAATTACGAACGGTTCTTGAACCGCGATCTCTCAAGAACCAACTACATCACCACGGGAAGTATCTATTTGAACGTCATTACGCGGGAACGCAACCTCGAATACAAAGGAAAACAGGTCGAGGTGGTTCCTCATATCCCGCTCGCCGTTATCGAACAGATCAACAAAGCCGCCAAGCACAACAAAGCGGACATCGTGATCGTTGAGATCGGAGGAACGGTCGGTGAGTATCAGAATATTCTCTTCCTCGAAGCGGTCCGGATGCTGAAAATCAAAAATCCCAGCGATGTTGTTCTTGTGCTTGTAAGTTTGATGCCGACACTCGAGGCCGGCGGTACGGAGATAAAAACCAAGCCAACCCAGTATGCAGTACGCACCCTGAACGCAGCAGGGTTACAGCCGGATATACTGATAGCCCGCGCCCGAACGGTACTTGATGCAGAGAGAAAAAACAGACTCGTATTGAACGTCAGCTTGGACACAAAAGATATCGTCTCCGCTCCTAACACCAACAATATCTACGAAGTCGCGCTGAACTTCGAGAAAGATCATCTGGCCGACCGCATTATGAAAAAACTCAATCTGAAATCAAAAAAGCGCGATTTAAACGAATGGCGAAGAATGGTAAAAAAAATCAACTCGCTGAAGAAAGAGGTTCGGATAGGAGTAGTGGGAAAGTACTTCGGTTCCGGAGCATTTACACTGACCGACTCGTATATCTCGGTACTCGAAGCGATAAAACACGCCGCCTACTCCGTAGGAGTCAAACCGAACATCGAATGGATCGGCAGCGAGGAGTTTGAACAGGACCCGAAGCAGTTGAAAAAACTCTCTTTGTATGACGGCATCGTCATCCCGGGAGGATTCGGTTCGCGGGGAGTCGAGGGGAAGATCAAGGCGATACACTACGCGCGCACCCACGCGATTCCTTATTTCGGATTGTGCTATGGCATGCAGCTTGCCGTCGTGGAATACGCCCGAGACGTCTTGCATCTCAAAAATGCGCATACCACGGAAATCAACCCGAAGACCGCGCATCCTGTTATCGACATTCTCCCCGAACAGAAGGAGAAGCTCGCCCGGAACGACTACGGAGGCACGATGCGTCTTGGCGCGTATCCAGCACTTCTTGCAACCGGCACGATTGCCGCAAATGCCTACGGAGCGAAAAAAATATCCGAGCGGCACCGACATCGCTTCGAGGTGAACCCCGACTACGTCGAAAAAATCAAAAAGAAGGGGGGCGTGTTCTCCGGTACATCCCCCGATAAGCGCCTCATGGAAATATTCGAATTACCGCGGAAGGTTCATCCTTTCTTCCTTGGAACGCAGTTTCATCCCGAGTTCAAATCCAGACCCCTCCGCCCGCATCCTTTATTCTCGAGTTTTATGAAAGCGGCCGCCTACCGATCGGGGCGCTAAGGACTTACTTTGAGAAGAAGTTCGTACGCTTCTTTCGGAGAGGTGCTGTTCCAAATAAAAGAAGAGGACACTACCCGATCTGCCCCTGCGCGCGCGGCTCGCCTCGCCGTTTCTTCCGTTACTCCTCCGTCTATTGAAATGAGGACATGAGGAACGGCGTCTCTCATAAATCGTATCCTATCCGCTGCGTTCGGACTCATGATTCCTCCTGAAAATCCTATCGGAACCTCGAGAAGATGCACCGCTCGTATCGAGCGGCTCCCGAGATATGGAATAAGTTTTTTCACGTCGGTATCCATGGTAACACCGAGAATGAGTTCGGCATTATGAACTTGGATATGATCTTCCAAAAGCTGAGGATCGCGAACCGCCTCGATGTGTACGATAATTTTCTTCGCACCGGCCTCGAGCCATGAGTCCACGACCGCTTCAGGATTCCGGACCATAAGATGCACCTCCGCTCGTATCCCTGGATTTTCCTTGAGGAGCTCCCGAAGAAGCGCCGGCGTACAGACGGTCACGACGGGAGAAAAAATCCCATCCGAGATGTCGAAGTGCACCTCGCGTGCGCCGATCTCCCCCGACTGTTTCCACCTCGCATGGAGACATATTTCATCAAGACAGTTGATAACGGGAGCAACATTCATCCCAGTAGTAGAAACTCGATTAGTGTTCGTTATAAAATTCGACTTCTTCGGAAATTTTTTTCATATTATCTTTAACGAGGATATCGAGTTGTGTGGTTCTTTATAATCGAGTTTTCACTACTGGGCATGGATCTTACCAGTGCAACTCTCCGGAAGTTCGTTCTTTCTCCCCCGTCTCTCCGGTTCTCAGTCCACGCTCTTCCCGCTCGCCGCCTCCCACAAGGAGCGGCCCGAAAAGTTTTTGTTCGATCTGCGAAATTTTTTCGATGCGTCTCCGGAAACGCGGTTCATTCCCGAAAGGCGTCTCAAGCCACGTGATGAGAATTCTCTTCGCGGTAGGAAGATCAAGGTACTCGGCACCGAGCGCGAGTATATTCGTATCGTCATCATTTCTCGAGTCGTATGCCTGATCCGATGTCGCCGCGAGCACGGAACGGACACGCGGAAACTTATTCACGACAATATCGACTCCTACGCCCGACGCGCAAATCACGATCCCGCGCGCGGTTTCGAACTCCTGACTCACACGCCTTCCGATCTCCGCGGCGAAATCGGGGTAATCATCGTTCTCGTCGAGCTTTTCGTTCCCAAGATCGGTTACGGAGTAGCCGCTCTCCCGCAAAAAAATTTTCAGATGATCCTTTAGTGCGAATCCCCTATGATCGGCTCCTATATATATCAACATAGTTCTATTGTACCTTACTCTTCTCTGTACTCAAAAGGCCTTTTCAAAAAACGAGGAAAGGACGGAAATCGGTATCGAGAAACACCGTACTCGTGGTGATTTTTTCTATATGTCCTTCTTTCACATCCGCATAAAGGAGGAGTCCTCGCATGGTCTTATCGCTGAAATTCTGATCGAATACGAAGTTTCCCAAGCTGTAGGCGATCCATCCGTTCTTATAGCGCTTCACCTCCTGGGCAATGTGCGGATGATGTCCCACGACGAGATCGGCTCCCGCATCGATGAGGGCGTGTCCTAACGCGCGTTGTGCGTCATTCGAAACTTCTTCATACTCGTTTCCCCAGTGCACGGAAACGGCGAGGAGATCAACATTGTTCCTCAGCGCACGAATCGCGGATTCCATGGATGCTTTCGTCTCATGGCTTATGCCGGGGCTTTCGCTTTGCGCTTCGAATGATTCGGGAAGAAGCGTGGTGTACGCGAGAAATCCGATTTTCGTTCCATTGAGATCAAGAATCGCCGGTGCATTCGCTTCCGTCTCATTTTTACCTGCACCCGCGGTACGAATACTTGCCGCATGCAAAAGATCGGCGGTTTGAGAGAGCGCATCGGGACCCCAATCAAGCGCATGATTATTCGCGAGCGAGAGTACATCAAAGCCGGCATACGAGAGCCCCTCCACGGTGCGAGGGTCGGCGCGGAACGAGTAGACGCTCCCCTGGTTTTCTCCCCTGTCGGATATCGGTCCCTCGAGATTTGCGAACGCGATATCGGCCGCCCGCGTCGTGGAAGCAATCCGCAAAAACGGGAAACGAAAATCGCCCGACGCGCGGATTTTCTTCTCCACGCCTCTCGAGAGCATGATATCCCCCACAAATAGAAGCGTGTGGATTTTCGGCGAGAGAGAAGCGGAGACGGGGGACAGAGATGCAATCACCGCGGACTCGGGAACAGGGATTGAAGGAAAGAGAACACGTAACAAAATCCCGACTCCTACGCTAGAAAGCACGAGAACTAAGATAACTACACTCCGTTTTACGCCCGATATCATCCCACAAGTGCCGCGACACGCGCCACATGCTTCACTAACGTTGAAACATATCCAGCTTCATTATCGTACCACGAGAGCACTTTCACGAGGTTCCCGTCCACGACCTTCGTGAATCCCAAATCCACGATTGCACCGTAGGGTTCCCCCAAGATGTCGGAAGAGACGATCTGCTCTTCCGTAACCTTCAGAATTCCCTTCCATCGCGGTGATTCGGCCGCGGCTTTGAATATTCCGTTTATCTCCTCGACCGTAGTATTTCGTTTCGCGACAAATGTGATATCCGCAATCGATCCCGAAACCACGGGAACGCGCATGGAGATTCCGTCGAACTTTCCCTGAAGCGAGGTGATGGCACGCGTAACGGCGATTGCCGCACCTGTTGTCGAGGGTACGATATTCTGTGCGGCCGCGCGGCCTCGCCGCAGGTCTTTTCCTTTCACGGGACCATCGACGATACTCTGCGTCGCGGTATAACCGTGCACCGTATTCAAAATCGCTTTTTCCATTCCTGGATTTTCCGACATGATCTGAATCACGGGAGATGCGGCATTCGTAGTACAGGATCCGTTCGAACTCATGACCACCGTCTCGAGTTCACCTTCGTTGATACCCATAAGAACGGTTCTCCCTAAAATATCAATCCCGCCCTCGCCTGCCCCGCACCGAACTGGTTCTGGTGCGGGGTCTTTCGCGGGGGCGGTGATTACTACCCGCTTCGCTCCCTGCGTAAGATGCACCTTCGCTTTTTCGAAGGACTCATAGACGCCGGTCGATTCGACGACAATGTCGATCCCGAGTTCTTTCCAAGGAAGCCCCGTCGGTTCCTTCTCTTGAAAAAAGGGTATTTTCTTGTCCTTCACGAGAAAATAATTCCTTCCTCCTTCGGTAACCGCTGCTGCCCTGAATTTTCCCTGTGTCACAC
>DAIDBF010000059.1 GCA_027310235.1 bacterium
TGACTTGTATTTCGGCGACACGGTGAACTTAAGCCCCATCTTCTCGAGCTTCAGAAGTTCGAGCGAGAGGAAATCGATCGGACATCGCGTGATGTGAAGCTTCGAGTTCGTAGTGGCCGCAACAGAGATGAACATCATGGATTCGATTGGGTCCTCGCTATTATGGTACTCGAGCGGCTTGTTCAATTCCTTAATGCCGTGCACGACAAGATTCGTCGTGCCGATGCCATCGATCTTCACTCCCGCTTTTTCCAAAAAGAAGCAAAGTTCCTGCACCTGATAATTCGGCGGCGCGAAGCGGATTGTCGTCGCGCCGGGAATGAGCGCGGCCGCCATAAGAATGTTGTTTGCCGCGGTATCCCCCGCTTCGTACATGATGACCTCGGCGGGCTTCAATTTTTTTGCGGAGATGGTGTAGTGGTCTGTCTTCGTCACAATTGAAATGCCGAGCTTTTCCAAGCCGTAACGGTGCGCGGCAATCGTGCGGTTCCCCATCTTGCACCCGCCCGCATGCGGGAGTTGGAACTCCGGATCGGGATGAATAAGCGAACCAATGAGCATTAAACTCGATCTGATTTTCGAGGCCGCCTCGCGATCCAACTTATCGAGAGAGAACTTCTTCGGTGGCGCGATCTCGACACTGTTTTTTCCTACCCACTTCACGGAGACGCCGATGCTCTCCATAATCTCGGTCAACCGGTATACTTCCTCGATCCGCGAAATACCATGAAGCGTCGTTTTTCCCCCGTTCAAAAGCGAGGCGCAGAGAAGCGCCACCGATCCGTTTTTCGAGAAGTTCGTCGTGATGCTTCCCGAAAGCTTCTTTCCTCCCGTGATCTGAAAATCGATCGAATGGGAGATTGAAACGATCCTTCTATTGAGGATTTTACTGATCTTCTGGAGCTCCTTCGTGCTGAAATTCTGCTTCCCCGCCTCCATGCGCGCGACCGCGGACTGGGAGGTGCCGAGTTCCTTCGCAAATGCGGCCTGCGTCATCCCCCGTTCCTCCCGGAGATTTTTGATGAAGTAGCCGATCTTTTCCTGCGTATCCTGATGAGTGGTTGCCATATATCATATATGATATATAACTAGCCTTGGAAGTCAACATCCACGGGCTGAAGCCCGTGGCTTGGGTTTTGTGCTCTCCTGTGTCCATTGCGGTATACTGCACGCATGGGGAAACCGATATTCTGGAGGAGCGCACACACGGTTCATCGGAACCTTTTTCACGTGGTGTTCGTACCGAAGTATCGACGGAAGGTGCTTCAACGGGAGCTCGTCCGACGGCTCGGACAGTTGTTTTTCGAGTGTTGCAAGATGAATCGGTGGTATATTCATGAGTGTTCTATCCTGCCTGATCACGTGCACATGATCATTCAGCTGCCTCCCGTGGAGACGGCGGCGCATGCGGTACAGGTGTTAAAAGGAGGAAGTTCCCGAGTGATCAGGCAGGAGTTTCCCGAACTCGAGGAGTTCTTGTGGGGTGAGAGTCTCTGGGCTGATGGGTACTTCGCGGAGACCGTCGGACGAGCAAGTGAATTGGTGATGCGTGCCTATGTGCGGGCGCAATGGACACAGGAGGAATTGACTCTCGTTTTTATCAATCTTGAGGTCAAACCCAGATTGAAATTTCCATACAGCAGTTCCTTTTGGAATAAATTGGTTCGCAAAAAGGCCGGTGCCGTTTATTTTACTTGGTCCAATTTTTATTACCACTGCACCAAGAAAAACAAATCAATCAAATGTCCCGAACCCTGTATTCGTCAAGAGGAATTGGACAAACAAATTTCCTCTTTTGTTCTTGAATCGCAAAACACAATCCGCGCCATAAATCAGAAGCTCCAGCGACTTTTGGACGGGTATTTAGAGCAGGACATTGAAAGAGAAATCTATCGTGAGGAAAAACAAAAACTTCTTTTGGAAAAGAAGTCGC
>DAIDBF010000079.1 GCA_027310235.1 bacterium
CGGCAAACTGGTGCGGGAAACGATGCGGAGTGTCGAACTTCCCGCCGATCTCCGGCGTGAGATACGGAAGGGATATATGGATTTGGAACGACGTTACGGAAAGAACACCGACGTTGCGGTGCGCTCCTCGGCGACTGCCGAAGATTTACCAGGAGCGAGTTTCGCCGGAGAGCATGAAACGTATCTCAACATAAGAGGAACGGATGAGGTAATTGAAGCGGTACGCGCCGCGATGGCGTCGCTCTTCACCAATCGCGCGATTTCGTATCGGGTAGACAAGGGATTCGATCATTTTAAGGTGGCGCTCTCCGCCGGCATCCAGAAAATGATCAGATCCGACAAGGGTGCGTCGGGCGTCATGTTTACCGTCGATACGGAATCCGGGTTCCGTGATCTCGTCATCATTAACGGTTCCTGGGGATTGGGAGAGATGATCGTACAAGGGGAAGTGACTCCCGACGAGTTTCTCGTTTTCAAAAAAACGAGTGCGATTATCGGCAAGAAACTCGGCGTAAAAAACAGGAAGATGATCTACGCTTCGGGCCATGGAATAAAGAATACCAAGATAGTAAAAACCGATGAGCGCGAAGAACAATCGTTCGTGCTTTCGGATAAAGAAGTGCGCGAGCTTGCGGAGTGGGGGATGAAGATCGAGAAGCATTACTCGGACAGGAATCGAAAGTGGACTCCAATGGATATCGAATGGGCGAAAGACGGGAAGAATGGCGGCCTTTACATCGTGCAGGCGCGTCCCGAGACCGTGCAGGCAGGGAAGGATTTTTCGAAAATAAAAGAGTATGAACGCAAAGGGAACGGAAAAGTTCTCGTCGAAGGAGCGTCGGTGGGAGCGAAAATCGCGAGCGGGAAAGCGCGCGTGATACTCGACGCGAAACACATCAAGGAATTCAAACAGGGTGAGATACTTGTGACGACGATGACCGATCCCGACTGGGAGCCAATCATGAAAATTGCCGCCGCGATCGTAACGGACAAAGGGGGACGTACCTCCCATGCCGCGATCGTCTCCAGGGAACTGGGGATTCCCTGCGTAGTGGGTACCGAAAAGGCGACAAGAGTCATAAAAACGGGAGAAGCGATCACGGTGGATACTACGGGGAGTGAAGGACTCGTGCTCGCGGGAGCCCTAAAATTCAAAGTTGAAGAACAGGATGTGAAGAAGGTCCCGCGCCCCAAGGTTCACATCATGGTGAATATCGCGACCCCGGAGACCGCATTCGAAAAATCGTTTCTGCCGAACAAAGGAGTCGGGCTTGCCCGCGAAGAGTTCATTATTGCGGGCGATATCGGCGTTCATCCGAATGCACTTATCAACTACGAGAAGTTGAAAAGGAAAAATAAAAAGCTTACGAAGGCGATAGACGAAAAAATGAGGGGATGGAAAAGTCCGACGCAGTTCTATACGGATAAGCTTGCGTACGGTATCGCAAAGATCGGGGCGGCGTTTTTCCCGAATCCCGTGATTGTTCGTTTCTCTGATTTCAAAACGAACGAATACCGGACGCTTCTCGGCGGAGATCTCTACGAGCCGAAGGAAGAAAATCCGATGATAGGGTGGCGCGGCGCGTCGCGGTATTATCATCCGAACTTCGCCGCGGCGTTTGCGCTTGAAGTAAAAGCCATGAAGAAGGTGAGAGAAGAGATGAAGCTCGGAAACGTAATACCCATGATCCCGTTCTGCAGGACTCCCGAGGAGGGGAGAAAGGTGGTGGAGGTTATGGAGAAAAACGGTCTTTCGAGAAAAAAGGATAAGACGTTGAAGATTTACGTCATGTGCGAGATTCCTTCGAATGTGCTTCGCGCCGACGAATTTTTGGATGTCTTCGATGGAATGTCTATCGGATCGAACGACCTGACCCAGCTTACGGTAGGCATCGATCGCGACGGGAATGAGTTCGTGCGGGGTATCACAAACGAGAACGACAGTTCGGTGAAGAAACTCATCTCGCAGGTAATTCGCGTTTGCCGAAGCCGGAAAAAATACATCGGCATTTGCGGCCAGGCACCCTCGGATTATCCTGAATTCGCGGCGTTTCTTTTGAAAGAGGGGATCGAGAGCATTTCTCTGAACCCCGACACAGTAATCAAAACCACGCTCGCACTCGCGAGGAAGGGAGGGAGAAAATAATATCTTCTCCGAGAAGAGGATTGTTAAGGGCAGAATCTCTTATCTCCCCCTGCTATGCATGTTTGAGAGGGAAGCTTTGTCTTGGGAGATAAGGCATTCATGTACTTTGGTAGAGTAATAATCTTAATGGGGT
>DAIDBF010000089.1 GCA_027310235.1 bacterium
AATAGTCGTGTCGGTCGTTTTTGTTGCGATACTCGAACTTGTTTCTTGCTCTACCGACTTTTCTTTACCGGCCCCAAGAACCGAAACGATAATCTTGTTTCCAATGCGCGTTCCCGATGCATTATCCACGAAAATCGTATAGTTGCCGGAGATAAATTCACGTCCGAAAGAAACCTCTCGAGCAAACTTCCCGCTCGCATTTATCACAATCGGGGTCGAGCTTGAGAAGAACGCGGACTCGAGATGCAATGAAAGAATATCATCCGCCGAAAAATGAACACCGTTTACGGTAATTATCCCTCCCGATTGCACTATCTGTTTGTCGGAAAAAATCGTCGGTGAAACTTCGGTTGTCGCATCTTCACTTTTCCCGACTTGGTTCTCTCTATTGCCTTCATCAGCTATAGCAGTATCTTCACTACTTTCTTGATTATTCGATCCGGAAAAAGCACTCCGCACTTTATTAATGACCGAACCGGCAAAATTCCCTATTGCATCGGTTATGCTTCCGAAAAACGATTTTTTCTCCGGAACGACAGAGATCGGATTTTTACTCGCCGCTTCCGCTTCTTTAAAGAAAAGTGTGAATACCCCTGCCGCATGTTGTACCGCTTTTGTAGAAAGGCGAGACCAATAGTCTTTGATAATAATGTCTCCACCAGACTTGTTTAAAAAAATTGATGCATTATCTCCAACTACAACGAAATTACCAAACAATCCTGCAGAGTTAGACATCAGGATTTTGTATTCTCCTTCGGTGTCTTTTTTAACACCGCATTTATACTCCCCACATGTGACAAAATATTCTGGTTCCGGGAAGTTATATCGACTTCGTACACCTATCGTGTCCTTGCTGTAAAAGTTGCTATTCGAGTACTCCGCGAGTGAATCGAAGTAGATTCCGAGACCATTGAAATAAAACGGCGTCTTCCCCTCGAGACGATCCTCAAGTTCCGGATCGGGACGCGCAAGCGTAAACTGCTGTGTCCAGTTCTCATAAGGACTGTCGCCGGGATGCGGATCATTCCTTGTGTGATCGGGAACGCTTGCGTCCTCGATGAGATGCAGGATGTGCCCCAAGGCAAACATCGCGGATTCTTTTTCCCCATTCACATAGTGCCGGATCGCTTCGCGCCACGTGAAGTCCGTATCGCTTGAGATCCCGCTCAGCTTTTTCTTTTGGATTGCAGAGAGAATGGAAGCAATTGTCGAGGGGACCTTATATGTCAGCTTGTTCTGGTTATTGCCGTCATTCGCCCACGCTTTCGATGCCTCCCATGTACCAAGCATGGAATCGGAGAGCCCGGTGTCGTGCACGGGGTCGTAAAAATGATTCATCCAGCGCGGAATGCTGTCCTCGTGTCGCGAACCATCAAGAAGATAGTCCTTGAGCGCGGAATCGAACGGCGTACTCGTCGAGAGCTTACTGAAGAGATTTACCGCTTCGTTCGTGAGGTATGCATGCGTATCTCCTTCGTACGCAAAAGATGTTGTTGTAAACAAAAATAGCGCGCCGAGAAACACGGCCGCGCCGAGGATTTTTCTGGAATGCATAAATATAAGTGTTCATAATCTACAAACTCTCGATCTTCCAAGTATTGGAAAACTCATTTAAACGCATATTTATATCAGAAATTAACTTCCCGACATCATTTTTAACCTCGAAACCAAAGTAATTCTCCATAGACGATCCTGCTGGTGAAGCTTCTTCTAGAAGTCGAATAATTCCTCCCAATTTCTCACTCGAACGCGCTGCTAGTAATGTATCCTCCCACTTTCTTCTCGTTAAATAATCAGGACTCTTCTCGTTTGTTTCGAGCATGAAGTACTTACTCGCGAGATCGACATCCCCCTTCTTTAGAGCGTCAATAAACATACGGAGCGTTTCTTCCGGGGTCTTGCCCCCGTAAGTGTCCTGCCGCATTGCATTCTCGTATGCCTTTTCCCATGCGACGTACTTTTCGTAGTTCTGTTCCGCTTCGCGTGCCTGCTTTGCCTCGGGGCTGAAGTAGCCCCAGACGAACCAAACAACCGCACCCGCGGCAACGAGAATGAGGAACACAATGAGAAATTTCCAGAACTTCCTCTGTTTCTTACCTTCTGTCCCAAGAGGCGTCTGGGAATCCGGAGCAACAACGGTTTCCATACAATAATCTTTCTTTTATTTTATACCTTTCTGCTTTCCGTGTTGCTCTCTATCCACGAAATTAATTCCATTCTATCGCCATGAGTTTTTACCGCAACGCGAATTATCCCCAAAATTATCGAGGCCGGGCCTCAATAATATTGGGGATAACTTTCGGTTTTCTTTCTAGAATCAAAAAATCAGCTTACAACGCGATATGTATTGATTAGCAACCTGAGTATGGTATACTAAAACTGTAGGCAAAAGGCTTACCGGATTTTGATCGAAACCCATCTTCATCGATGGGTTTCTGATTTCTAACGCTTCCGGAATCTGTCCATACTAAGCCTGTATTCAAAATCCTCAGCATATAGAATCTCTCTTACAACTCCGTCTGTTTTCGCGTCTATCACCTCCCTTCCAATATGACCTCGAGCACTCATCACTATTGATTCCTTTTTGTATTTTTCTTTGAGATATCGAAGTGCACGTATAAGATCACCGTCTCCTGAAAAGAGAATGATTATGTCGTAATTATCGACCTCTCTAATAAGATCAACCGTCATCTCCACATCAAGATCACATTTTTTCTCGAATCCATACAGATTGTCCGGACTGTGTATATATTTCACTCGTTTTTTGACTACCTCGAACCCATTAATATCGGCGGTAGTAAGCACATATTGAGACCACTTAGATATCACCGTCGACTTCTCGCTTTTGCCAAAATCAGCGCCATAATAAAACCTGCGGAGAAATCGGTGCCCGGTTGAAAAGTGTTTGGCGAGTGCTGCAAGTTCCCGGATACCTATTCTCCACTTGAGACTATCTTTCCATTTTTCAACGTTACCAAAATCAATAATGACAATAGTACGACCACGTTGTTGCTCGTGAGTCTCGAAGAATTTTTTAATCTCCTCTTGATTCATGTCTTTTAATACCCCTCGTGGATCCCAATAGTGACTTTCAAAAATGAGTCAGTTAAACATACCATAGCTGAAATTTTGGATAACTTTCTTTATTGTAAAAGTCTAAATCCTTATCATCCTCCCAAACAAGCTCAGTAAGTTGTTCGAAATTCTCTCCATAACCAAGGCACATTACCTTTAAATGATTAAAGGAATTGAAACGTAAAATAATTTTTGCCAGAAATGACGAAAGGGTAATTTCAATCATATTAAGCGGTAATTGCCGCGCGACACGAAGTCGAGATAGCCTTTGTCGCGCAAAATCTGCAATTGTTGGCGGATTTTATCTTTGACGTGCTTGTTGTCTGGGTGGAGTAAGCTTAGTTCGCGTCCAAACTTATATACATCCTCAAGTGTAAATTCTTGCTTTTCCAGCTTTTCAATGTAACGCATAACATCAAGGAGCCAGCCGCGCGCCGATATCTCTTTCTCCTCTCGTAAAAATAAAGTTCTCTCCCACTGGGCAAGTACTTTTTCTTTTGATTCGGCGCGTTGCTGTTTGACGATAAATATCTTTCCAGCTTGCGGGATTTTCTGTAAAAGAATGTTTGAGCCTACCCAGCCAGCGCGACGCGCGGTTACGGCAAGAGGTTTTCTCCTTTCAATGATCTCCGACACAAAAAAATGTTTGGGTACAACAAAAAATCAAGGACAGTGAGTTTCTGCAAGTTGTAGCTAAGCACGAACAGATTCGGATTAGCACTGCTTCGTAGCCGTTCCATTTTCGTGCGGTATGCACCGTCAAGAA
This sequence comes from bacterium, assembly GCA_027310235.1. Lineage (GTDB taxonomy): Bacteria > Patescibacteriota > Minisyncoccia > UBA6257 > GWB1-50-10 > JAKAHD01. Next base: position 3,842 of record DAIDBF010000089.1, read on the forward strand.
TTTTTGTACCGATATTGTCTTGCTTGCTTTTCAGCTCATAATTCTCATGACAGTTCGAGCAAAAGAAATCGGCGACAGGTTGATTGTTTGGATACTTATCCATCTGCAGACGACCACAGTTTGGACAAAAAATCGACTCATTAACCCATCGCTCGGTTAGGATTCGCGCTCGTTGAGACGCGCTTTTGTAGCTCGCTGCGAGCCGTTTATCAAAACTTAATTTCACCTCACCATTATTACACTTTCTTGAGGTCTTAGAAAGCTCTCCTCTTTATTATCGCACCTATTGAGCGAGTGGGATTTTGAGTTATCACCTTTCCTATCGAGGCCGGGCCTCGATAGATTGAGTCCCAACGAACTGACTAGTAGCGTCCTCCTCCTGCGGTTTCGATCGCAATCTTGTTCGGAATCGTCATTTCCCCTCCCTTTGAGGATTTCACTTTCACGTGTGTGTCGGTCATCTCAAGCACCTCAAACCCTTTCTCTTCGAAGTAGCTCTTCACTATTCTTTGCATGGGCTCCTTTAATGGGTATGGCTCTTCGGTTTCAATTGGCTGTTTCGCATCCATTTCGATGCTTTCTTCCGGTTTTTCCGGAATATTTTCTTCATTATTTAATTCGGGCACTTCCCTGAACATGTTCCTATTATAACACCAAAAATATAAGAGCCAGGTAAAAACCGGATTCTTGTTGTTTCTTTATTTTTAAAAATATCGAGGCCGGGCCTCGATAGATTATCTCGAGAATCTTCTTTTGGCGTTTCCCCTTCTTCCTACCCCTCCTTTTCTTCCGAATCGCGGAGCGGAATGGAATTTATGCGGCCGGAAACCGTGTCGCTCTGGCCGCGCGGAACGGACGGGATGCTCGGGCCGCTTGGGTTCGAGTTTTAAATGGAGCGGATGAGGAGACGGAAGTACGGGGAGTTTCGAAACGGGAAGCGCGGTGCGGATCAAACGTTCAATCGAGCGGACATCCTGGTGCTGGTTCAAACGCGCGAAGGAGATCGCATGACCCGAAGAACCCGCGCGCCCCGTGCGTCCGATCCGGTGCACATAGTCCTCTGGGTTTTCCGGAAGATCATAGTTAATGACGAGCTCGATATTATTCACGTCGATGCCGCGGGAAGCGATGTCGGTCGCGACGAGCACGCGATACCTCCCCTGTTTGAAACCCTCGAGTGCTTCCTGCCGCTGGCGAAGCGACCGCTCGGAGTGGATCTCCGCGGCGGTGTGACCGAGCCCGCGAACCACGGCAGCGATTTTTCTCGCGCCGTGTTTCGTCCGCGAGAATACCAGTACCGAACCGAGGTAATCCTGAAGCATTTTTTCTAAGAGACGCGGCTTGTCTTCCTGCGGCACGAAGAACAACTCATGCGATACGTCCTTCGCCGCAGTTCCCGATTTCGCGATCTCGACGCGAATGGGAAGTTTCATATAGGTGCGGGCGATGCGGACAATTTCATCCGGCATCGTCGCCGAAAAAAGCATCGTCTGCCGGCTATGCGGAAGATTCCCTAAAATTTCCTTGAGCTGCGGCGCAAAGCCCATGTCGAGCATGCGATCCGCCTCGTCGAGGACGAGTATGCCAACCTTCCCGAGAGACACGGTTCGTTGCCTCAAGTGATCGAGGATTCTTCCCGGCGTCCCAATGATGACGTGGGGACGGCGTTCAAGTTCGCGGCGTTGTTTCCAGATTGCCTCGCCCCCGATTAAGGTCGCGGTTCTGAGAC
>DAIDBF010000092.1 GCA_027310235.1 bacterium
GCGACGCTTTCAACAAGGCCCTTACCGAGTGGCTTGTGGAGTACAACTTCAGGAGACCCCACCAGTCCCTTGATTATCTCACCCCGATTGAGTTCAATGAGAAGTGTTACGAAGTGTCAGGGATGTACTCATCCAGTACAATTTCTCGCAAATTCCCCGCCTTGTGTGATACAATACAAGAAAAATCATAGTATCGTCTCTTACTTTAGTTGGAGATTTGTATTGATATGACAATCGATTATAAAGAGAAGTTGGATGGGCTGTTGCTCGAAACGGCGAAGCAGAACGCCTCCGATATTCATATCGCAGTGGGAAGGCGCCCCACGATCAGGGTAGACAGCGTGCTTATTCCTCTTCCGAACGAGCCGGTGCTCACGAAAGAGGAGGCGGAAGGGCTTGTGTTCGCGCTTTTGACCGAAGAACAGAAGCAGACATTTTTAAACGATCGACAACTCGATTTTTCCTTCAATTATGAAGACAAGGCGCGCTTCCGCGTAAACACCTACTTCCAGCGGGGATTCGTCGCCGCGGCGCTCCGTCTCATTCCTGCGCGGATTAAGACAATCGAGGAGTTGAGCATGCCGCCGATTCTTCACGACTTCGCGAAGTTGAACCAAGGATTCATTCTTGTGGTAGGTCCCGCCGGACACGGGAAATCGACAACACTGGCGGCGATCTTGGATGAAGTTAATCATAAGCGAAATGACCACATCATTACCGTTGAGGATCCAATTGAGTATATCTTCTCGCAAGATCGATGCATTGTTTCACAGAGAGAAGTGGGAATGGACACCCATTCGTTTCAGGACGGATTGCGCGCCATTCTCCGCCAGGATCCAGACGTGATTATGGTGGGAGAGATGCGCGACTCGGAAACGATCGCGACGGCAATGACCGCCGCGGAGACGGGGCACCTCGTATTTTCGACATTGCACACGAATTCCGCGTCGCAAACCATCGATCGTATCATCGACAGTTTTCCCCCGAATCAGCAGGGACAGATCGTTTCCCAGCTCGCTTCCACGCTCGTGGGGATAGTTTCGGAGCGCCTCATCCCGAGGATCGGAGGAGGAAGAATCCCCGCGACCGAGATCATGCTTGCGAACCCCGCGATCAGGAACCTCATCCGCGAGAAAAAAATCTATCAAATCGATCTCGTGATAGAAACGAGCGTACAGGAAGGCATGATGTCTTTGAATCGCTCGCTCGTAAATCTGGTGCGAAGGAAAGAAGTGGCGCTTGATCAGGCGGAAACCTTCTCTTTAAATCCCGCAGAGCTCCGGATTCTTCTTGAACGCAGCTAACGCATTCACTAATAATTACCCAATTATTTAATTACCAATTCCGTATCAATATGGCAAAATTCAACTACAAAGCGCGAACCAAAGACGGGGCACTCCAAGTGGGAAATGTGGAGGCCTCAAGCCGCGATACGGCCTTGAGTATCCTTTTGAGCCACCAGCTTTTCGTATTGAGCTTGGAACCGGTAGTCGAAGACAACTGGTATACGCGTATTCTTGATTTTTTCAAGCGGGTGAAGACGCAGGATCTCATGATCTTCACGCGGCAGTTTTCAACGCTTCTTGCCTCCCAGGTGCCGCTCTCGGACAGCTTGGCGAATCTTTATAAACAAACCGAGAAACCGGTCCTGAAAGAAGCGCTCTATGAGATCGCGACTGACGTTGATGCGGGGTTCTCGCTTTCGCAGGCCCTGGAACGCCATCGCGGAATCTTTTCTGAATTCTACGTGAACATGATCAAGTCCGCCGAGGTGACGGGGCGCTTGAGTGAGGTCTTGAATTTCCTCGCGGATTATCTCGAAAAGCAGGCGACGCTCGTCTCCAAGGTGAAAAATGCGCTCACTTACCCCGCCTTCGTGATTGTGCTCTTTGTTGTCGTCGTGATTGTGATGGTTACGATGGTGTTCCCTCAGATTATGCCGATCTTCAACGAGTCGAAGGTCGAGCTTCCGTTTCTCACCAAGATACTTCTTGGAGCGAGCACCTTCATGTCCAATTGGTGGTGGGTGATCTTGATCGCCTTCGGGGTGATCATCGTGCTGCTTGTCGACTACTTCCAAACCAACGAAGGGAAAGCGGTACGAGACACGCTTGCCTTGAAGATGCCGATCTTGGGCCCGATGTTTCAAAAACTCTACATTGCCCGGTTCGCCGAGTCGGCGCGCGTTTTAATCAAAGGCGGGCTTACCATCCCACAGGCGGTCGAGATTTCTTCTCACACGATCGGAAACGTGGTGTACCAGGAACGGCTCCATGAAGCGGCGGAGCAGGTACGGAAAGGAAAACTTCTTTCGCAAACCCTGATCGGGCTCGAGGAATTCCCCCCTCTCGTGGGACAGCTTATCAGCGTGGGAGAATCAACGGGCCGCCTCGAGGATCTTTTGGGAAAAGTAACCGACTTCTACAGCCGCGAGGTGGATAATATGGTGGATAATCTCGTAACGCTGATTCAGCCGATACTTATGGTAGTCATCGGAGGGGTAATCGCGGCGCTCTTCGCCTCTATTCTTCTCCCGATCTATAGTCTCTCTCAATCCTTCTAGCGGAAAATCCTAAGCACCAAATCCTAAAACCTAAACAAATTCAAATTACCAAAATACAAAATCCAAAACACGCGTTTCGGTCATTATGATTTGGTATTTCGGTCATTATTTAGGATTTAGAAATTAGGATTTAGGATTTCGTTTCTGTTATGCTATAATGAAAGCAACACAAATGGTCGATAGTTTTCTAAACACAATGAGAACAAACAATAAAGGATTCACCCCGCACCTTTTGAACAAAAAAAGAGGTGCAGGGAAGAATTCGAAAAGATGGATATCACAGCTCTCAAAAGGTGCGGGGTTCACCCTTATCGAAATGCTCGTCGTGATCGCGATGATCGGGCTTCTGTCGGCGGTGGTGTTGGTTGCGCTTGGTCCCTCGAGAAACAAGGCAAAGGACACGAGAATCATCTCGGATTTGAATCAAATCCGATCGGTCGCAGAAACGCGTTTCAACCCTACGTCGAATAGCTACACCATAACGGCGGTAACCGATTGTAACGGAACGAGCGGTTCAACCGACATCGACACGGCCTTGAAAGATATTGCGACTAACAACGGGAGCGGTTGTGCGATTAACCTTACCGCGAGCGCAAATGGATACGCCATTTCGGCGAAGACCGCATCAGGAGCGAATTACTGCGTGGACAGTACGGGAAAGGTAGCGTCGAGTACCGCCGCGGCGGGAGTTTGTCCGTAACATAGTATTTTCGTATAACAGACCGCGCGACTAGAAAGCCGCGCGGTTTTTGTAATGTGGTATAATAAAAGGCATGAAAAATAAAAATCGAACTTCTACTACCGGGTTCACATTAATTGAAATGCTCGTCGTGGTCGCCGTGATCGGACTCCTCTCATCCGTGCTTTTGACCGCCCTGGGCCCCGCAAAGGATAAAGCCAAGGATTCGAGAATTATCCAGGAGATGAACCAGGTGCGATCTCTCGCCGAAACCATATATAACGGTACGTATGCTTCTCTACAGAATCTTCCCTCACCTTCGATCTCAGATCAGGACCTAAAATCGCTTTCGGACGACATTACGGCGCAGGGAGGAGAGCTTCATATTATCAAGGCGCCCGCACCTTCGACGACCTATGTAGCCTACTCGCGGCTTAACATCACGGTGGGGAATCCTAACGTACCTCAAGTGCAGTTCTACTGCATCGACAGCGGCGGCAGATCCGGCTTCACAGCGACCGAACCGACCAATGGAGTGAAGTGTCCGTTCTAGGCAATTCCGCATGCCATGATGACAATCGCGCTTCTTTTTTTCTTCGGGCTCGCGATAGGAAGCTTCTTAAACGTGGTGGTGTTTCGCTACACGCCGGAGAAAAAAGTTTTTGACGGGAAACGGCTTGGAGGAAGATCCAGATGCCCGTACTGCGGACATGTACTCGGTGCGGGAGAGCTCGTCCCGATTGTGAGCTTCATCATCCAGAAAGGAAAATGCCGCTCATGCGGCCATCGTCTTTCTTTTCAATATCCGCTTGTCGAACTTCTAAGCGCTTCCGCCTTCGCGTTCCTTCCGCTCTTTCTGAACTCCGCGTACGGGATGAGCGGGACGGCGTTTTTCTCCGCCGAAGCGCCCTTATGGTACTACGGTCTTGTTGCCGCGTGGGTGCTCACGATCCTGACATGGATTGTGATTACGGCAATCGATCTCCGGCATTACGTAATTCCGAACGAGTTGAACGCGTTTCTCCTGATATTGGGAGTGTGTATCACGGCGCTACTTTCCGCATATCACGAGAATATTTTCCCGTTCCGGATCTCGTTCCTTCAGAATTTTTCGCTCCTTTTCTCCTTTTCCGACAGCGTCGTTTTGAATCACGCGGGAGGCATGTTGTTTGGCGGGATCTTCTTCGCGCTTCTTGTATTCCTAAGCCGAGGAAGGGGAATGGGATTCGGCGACGTGAAGCTCGCCCTCGCGTCGGGGCTTATTTTGGGCTGGCCTGATATCGCGCTTGCGATTATTCTCTCCTTCGTTTTTGGGGGGATTTTCGGCGGTGTTCTTATTCTTCTGAGGAAGAAGACAATGAAGGATAAAATTCCTTTCGCGCCCTTCCTCGTCTTGGGTTTTCTTCTCACTATTTTCTTCGGTCACGCGATCGTAGGAGGATACTTCCGACTTTTCGGTCTCTGATGCACGAATGTACGTAGCCGCACGCTAATTTCACGAATGAGCAGAGGAGTTTGTATTCGTGAGATTTGTGATGATTCGTGTCGCATTCGCGCGGCATAGTGTAGTATAATTTTGGTAATGAGACGAAGGAACAGGCACGAAGGATACGCCCAGTAGTGAAAACTCGATTGCGCGCGAAGCGTGTAGTCTCCTAATCACTATATGAATAAAAAGAATCAAAAAGGGAGTTTCTGGATTATCCTTAAAGGTGTCCTGCAGGAAGATCGAGTTTCTACTACTGGGTTTACGCTTATCGAGACGCTTATCGTGGTAGCGATTATGGCAGTACTCTCATCTATGCTTCTCTCTTATAACAACTCGAGTTCAAGCCAGATAGGACTTTATACGGAGCAAGCGGCCGTTGCCGGCGCACTCGACCGGGCGAAGTCACTCTCACTCGAAAGATGGAAAGGATCAACCGATTCCGCGTGCGCATTCGGCGTTCATTTCAATACCGCAGACGGTTCCTACTTCATATATCAAAGCATGCCGCGCTCGCCGCTTCCCGATCCATGCAAGGATACGGATCGGAGTTTTATGTCGGGGGATGTAGTGGTACAGCAGCTCAAGCTTTCCGGCTCGGTCGAATTTCTGACTGCGCCGAATGATGTTTACTTCGTCCCGCCTTATCTCACTGCCTATGGAGCGGGTTCTATCTCGTTGAGGACAAAAGGAAAAACGGATACTGCGTCGATTGACGTAAATACCGGGGGAGCCATTACCACAAATTAGCTTGGTATGATGTTTCGATTACTTAGGACAATACAAGAAGAACGAGGAAGTCTTATAGTGGAGTCGATGGTTGCAACCACGCTTATCGTGATCGGCATTCTGGGAATTATATCGCTCCTCGCGCGATCGGCTAACTTAAGCCACTATGCATCGCACAGTTTTCAGGCGACCTACCTTGCCGCCGAGGGAATCGAGGTGGTGAAGAATATCCTCGATACGGACATTTCTCGCGGTGCGCCGTGGGGTGCAAGTATTAAGGGGACTCCGCCGTTTTGCGTTTACTACGATACAACCGGCAGCGGTACAAGCTTACCCTCATGTACGAGCGATGAGCAGCTCGCATTCGACCCCTCAACAGAATTTGTTGTCGGACCGGCCGCGGGAGGACTGTATCGAAGGGAAGTTACGATCGTTCAAACGGGTGCGGCGTATGA
>DAIDBF010000094.1 GCA_027310235.1 bacterium
GCGACGCTTTCAACAAGGCCCTTACCGAGTGGCTTGTGGAGTACAACTTCAGGAGACCCCACCAGTCCCTTGATTATCTCACCCCGATTGAGTTCAATGAGAAGTGTTACGAAGTGTCAGGGATGTACTCATCCAGTACAAATCGTTGATTCATCCCTCTTTTTATTGTACACTTAAACCAATCATTCTTTAATAAAGAGGTTTGCCATGGAATTTGTAGTAGAAACAATCATCGCCGCAGTGGGAGGAATATTACTCGCGCGATGGGTGGTAAAAAACGCCCAAAAGGAATTCCTCCGACAACTGGGCGGCCAGGAGGAGAAGAATAAACAAGGTTAAGTTTCTTTAAAACTTAACCTCTTTTTTCTATTGAGGCCGGGCCTCGATAGATTCATGACCCCCTTCCCTTGGAGATATCCTTACTCCATAAAACATTTTTTATTTCTTTCAATATGTCTCCTGGGACCGGATCTCTTACTGGTGCTTTTGCAGGATATCTCCACACTGTAATAATCTTTATTGCTTTTTGTTTACTCTCCGGAATCTTGGCGAAGGAGGGTTTTTTCAACTTCGATTTTTTTTCCTGACTTCCACCAACAAGTTTGTACATCACCCAAATCTCAGAGTATCGCTTGGTGCCCGCGGGTTGCATCACGGCAACTGTATGGGGCGCGATTCCTTCTTCATAACGTACGGGAAATCTGATAATCCGCTTCACGCGGCTCTCCGCAAGTCCATAGTATTTCATCTTCACGCGTGCGTGAATCGTCCAAAGATATTTTTCGGCAAAAGAGGAGAACATGAACTACTTCCGTCCGTATCTTCCCATAAGTACCGTCTCCTCAAGTACGTGTCCTTTAATCGCGGCTTCAAGATCAGATTTCGATGCACCCTGGGGCAGATCAAACGTCGTATCGAGTGCATAAAGTTTGAACATATAGCGATGCGCATTGTTTCCGCGCGGCGGGCAGGGCCCTCCATAGTGCTCTTTCCCGAAACTGTTTTTTCCCTCTACCGCACCGAAAGGAATGTTGTCTTCCATCACATATTGCGTCTTCGGATCAATGTTCCAGAGAATCCAGTGATCCCATACGCCGCCGTTCGATGCGTCCGGATCATCCACGACGAGCGCGAACGATTTCGTCTCGTGCGGTGCGTTCCGAATCTCAAGCATCGGATTCACGTTATCGCCATCGCAAGTGAACTTCGCCGGAATCGGATCCCCGTCCCTGAAGGTCGAGCTTTTGAGTGCAAGATTTCCCATATGTTTTATTCCTCTCACTATAGCGGAAAGAGCGAGAATCGGCATCTTCCCTTTCATACATCAATTCTACTTTCTTTGCATATCAACCTCAAAGTGACGGTGTGGTCTTGATAATTTCAAAAGTGGGTAAGACTTGGCCAAGCGGTCCGGAGCGCACACTTTTGGGGTTATCAAGACCACACGAACATCCTCTTCTCGACACTCTTTGAACATGGTATAACGGTTAGGATATGCCGCATCTCGCGTTTTACCGCAAATACCGACCCCTCGCCTTCGAGGATTTCGTGGGACAAGAACACGTTGTCCGGATCCTCAAAGAGGCGGCGCGGCAGGACAAACTTGCACACGCGTATCTTCTTGCGGGACCCCGCGGTACGGGGAAGACCACGACGGCGCGCTTGATCGCGAAAATCGCAAACTGCGAAAAACGCGCGAACGACGCGAAGTTCACCGCGAGAGGCGAGCCGTGCAATGAATGCGCCGTCTGCCGCGCGATCGACGAAGGACATGCGATCGACGTCATCGAGATCGACGCCGCCTCGAATCGCGGGATCGACGAGATACGAAACTTAAAGGAAAGCGTTCGCGTCACGCCCTCGACCGCGCGCTACAAAGTGTTCATCATCGACGAGGCGCACATGCTTACGAAGGACGCGTGGAACGCGCTCTTGAAGACCCTCGAAGAACCGCCCGCGCACGTGATACTTATCCTCGCGACGACGGAGATCGAAAAAGTGCCTTTGACTATCAGTTCACGCACGCAGAAGTTCTATTTCAAACGCGCCACGCTTCAGGAGATCACGAAAAAATTGAAGAAAGTGATCAACGACGAGGGAATCAAGATATCGAACGAAGCGTTGAACCTCGTCGCAACCTCCGCGGAGGGAAGCTTCAGAGACGCGGAATCGCTTCTTGACCAGCTCATTTCTTTGGACGACAAGGATATTACGCTTCCCGAGGTGGAACATATGATAGGAAAAGTAGGATTCGACAAGCTCTCCCGCTTCGCAAAACTTTTGCTCCGCGCCGAAGTGGACGAGGCGCTTGCGGCGCTTGCGGAAATCGAAGACGGAGGATTCAATCTCGTGCAGTTTACGAAGGATTTGATCCAGTATCTCCGCCGTGTCACGGTGCTCGCGACGAATCCCAAGATGGAGCAATATTTTAAGGAAGAACTCATGGAGGAGCATTTGAAGATGATTACGGATGCGGCAAAACTCTTCACACCCGCGCACATAAAGCTCCTCGAGGCACTCATGGAGGCGTACGGAGAGATGCGCTACAGCCAGTTTCCTATTATTCCGCTCGAAGTCGCGATCATAGACACTCTGGAATCTCCAAAGAAAGCTAAAGCGTAAGTGAGGCGAAAAGCGGAACGGTAAGGAGCCACGGCGCGAGCGCAAGCGCCGCAAATGCTCCCAAAAGAAACGGCACCCCGAGTGTCGTGTAGTATTCTTTAAAAAACACCGTTTTTACGATTGAAACGAGCACCACGAAAAGAAACGCGAGCGGGAGAAAGACAAGGAACAGGGGCCAACCCACAAGAAGCGAGAGAAGGAATCCTAAGTTCGTCTCCCCTTCTTCGAAAAAGCGCCCGTTATACTTCTTGAGAACTCCCAAAAACCAGAAGAATACGAATGCGATGAGGATGTTTAAGATTACCGGAAACCAGAAATGCTGGAGCGAATAGAAAATAAAATATCTCGACGGTGCCTGAAATATTTCCGGAAGCGCTTCGACAAGCGGTACGGGAATGTTTTTGGGAAGCGACGTCGTGAGGAACGACCGCGAGAGATCGCCCTCTGACCACACGTAATGCTGGCCCCACGTGAGAAGTCCCGCGTAGAAAATCATAAAGACGACGCTTACAAGCGCAAGCATACGGAAGAGCTTCTTTCGCTTCGCTTCTTTCTCGCCGCGGTACCTGAAATAGAAAAAGGCGGCGAAGAGGAAAACCACCCACGAGAACACTCGGGGAAGCCATTCCAGAAACGGGCCGATAAGAAAATTGATCATAATAGCGAATCGAAAGATTATTTATTAAAAATCAAATATTTCCCTTCGCTCACCACTTTGACTTTCCCGTTAATGATTTTCAGAGCGGATTGATCATCAAGCGCATAAAGCGGTTTCTTAATTTGACCTGCAATTTTCTGAAGAAAATTCTTTCTTAATTTGGGGAAATATGACGAATTAAGATGTGGACGTGTATAGAAATCGACAAATCCAAGAGCCTTATTGGCTTTATATCCGAACTTCTTTTCATAGTAGAGACGTTTATCTTTGTTACTTAATTCGAGTGTAGGCGCTGTCACGACACTTCCTGCACTGATCCCTGCGTATACTCTTGTTTTCAAGAGTCCCCGGAGTATCTTTTTCAAACCCGACTGCTCAAGCCAATACATAAGATGGGGAGAATTGCCTCCTGAGAAGAAGAGAACGTCGGCCGCTTTTAACCTCGGAAGCCATACCTCTTTCGGAAGTACCGAAATATCAACTATATCGAGCTTTTTTAATTTTTGTTTTTTAAGATTATAAAGGTCGGTCACGAACCATCCCTTATCCTCGTCATTGATGTTTGCCGCGGTGGGAATGAAGGCAATAATCGTATCGGCAGGTTTCTTCCCTACCAGTTCAAAAAGAGCTTTCGCTATAGATTTGTTGCTTAATCCCGCAGACGTAAGTAAAAGTTTCATACAAAGATTACAATCCAAGGTGAGAAGTCAAAATCCCCAACCCTTCATCGAGAAGCTCCTGAGAAATGGTGAGCGGAGGCATGATCTGCATGTTATCCTTGCTACCCACAACAACATGGAGACCGTCCGCGAACGCCTTCCTTCGCACTTCCGCGCACGTCTCCGCATCCTTGAATTGAAGCCCTATTTCCATCCCCCTGCCGCGCACATCCACCACCACATCTCCGATAAAGGCCTCCAGTTTTTCCATAATATAACTCCCCTTTTGTTCAGCCACTTCCCACATTTTGTCCCGTTGATGAATCTGTAATGTTTTCAGTGCCGCCGCGCACGCGATCGGCGTCCATCCGAACGTGGAAATCAAAACGGCATCCGTAAATGCCTGTTCGAAAACTTTGGACTGTCCGACTACCGTTCCGATAGCCACAGTTCCATTTGAGATACCCTTCGCAAAGACAACCATATCGGGAATAACATTTTCGTGTTCGATCCCGAAGAGCTTTCCCGTACGTGAGAAGCCGGTGCCCACCTCATCCACAATGAGTAACGTACCAAACCTCTTCGTGAGTTCCCTGACTTTTCCGAGAAATCCCGGGTATGCTACAAGCGTCGATCCCCATCCGGTAATAATGCCCGGCTCGGTAACCACCGCCGCCACGTCCTCTTTTGAAAGTAATTTTTCGAGCTCCGAGACAAACTGATCAAAACTTTCCTTGCCCGATCGTTCATTAGGAAAGGGCATCTGAGTGATCTCGGGAACCAACGGCGCAAGCTTCTCCGGCGTGCCGGGCGCATTCCCGAGCGCAAGCGAGGCAAAGAGCTGTCCGTGATATAAATTGCTGAACCCGATGATTTTTTTCCGATTAGTGTAGGTACGGGCTATTTTGATCGCCACCTCGACCGATTCCGTGCCTCCTGTTTCTTTCACGCATGCATCGAGTTCCTTAGGGAGCGCAGCGGTAAGCGCCGCGGCGTATGCCTCCTGAATAGGATCGGATCCCCATAAAAGACCCTGCACATTCTTCTTTACCTGCTCTATCACCGCCTGATTTACCTCGGGGTTATTCCAACCGAGATTTGTCACGTTCCACCCAGAGGTGAAATCGATGTAGTGTTTTCCGTTCCTGTCCCATAACTCGGCGCCCTCCGCCTTCGAGAGAGGAAAAAATTCATACTTACCTTTGAAGTTCCGATAGACAATGCTGTTTTCGATCATGTTATGTAATTATACACCCTTTAGAGGAGGTCCATTATCTCACTGAGGTTCCCGACTTTTTTCCAGGCAATATCCTCGAGATGATGCGCACCTTCCGATCTCACCATTATCCCGTTCCCTGTGAGGGAGAATAGCTTTACGTCGTTATACCCGTCGCCGACCACGACGCAATCCAAAGGGTCGAGATTCTGTTCGCGGCAAAATTCCAAAAACTGCTCGAGTTTTTTCTCGTCCTGCTTTACCTCGTAATCGAAATCTATCAGTTTCCCGTTTTCATCCCATACGAACTGCGCATTCGGTATAAAATGTGTTATGCCGAGCCGCTTCGCAACCACCTCGGCATAAAGATCGACGGCACCGGTAATGAGGCAGATAAGGTATCCTTTCGACTTCAGGTGGTTAACGAGTTCTTCCGCTCCTTCCCGAAAGGGCCAGTCCATAAACAGCTTCTCGAAAAAGTTCTTATTGGCATTTCCGGTTGCTTGCCACAATTTGAGTAACTCCCCTTTCGAGATCTCGTAAGCTATTGTTCCGTCGCGATGCCCACGATAAAGCTCCAGATGTTTTTCTACCGATCCGCCCAGATCTCTCGTAAGCGCGGTCCACGACACATCCGGAGTCAGTGTGCCGTCGATATCGAATATAACCGCTTTGAATGGATGGCTGTTGTTCATATGCCAACTTCGACTCTTGGGGCTTTGGTTTGAAATTATCCAATAAATAAGTTATTTTATCAATGTTCATCTTTAAACGATTGGGGGATCGTCTAATGGTAGGACAAGCGACTTTGACTCGCTTAATCGGGGTCCGAATCCCTGTCCCCCAGCTAATTTGGTATAGTAAAGAAAAAAGAGAAGTATGAAGTTCACAATACAAAATTATTTCTTTCTGATAGGTGGATTAGTTTTACTTCTAATACAAAGTCGCTGGTTTTTTTATAACAAAAAACATCCGAATAAATGGCAGGAGTGGGGAAGGTCAAAGAAAACTCAAGACATGTTATGGACTTTCTTTGGCATTTTATTTATTGCGGGGATAGCTCTTGTGATTTTTTCTTTTGATAATTTTGTAATTGGGTAGTAATCTCACTCATTTTATGTGTTGCCGTCCTCCCCTTTTTATGGGGATTAATACTTTAATCGCTCGATATTACAAAAAATCAGCACTTAAGCAAGACTAAATTTTCTAAGCAGGACTTGGACCCACTACGGTTCTCGCTTGAAGAAATTAGTATAAAGAGGCATGGAAGATCTAATAAAGCGGATAGTAGAAAAGGCGGAGAAACTGAAAGATAAATACACGGATCAGAAAAATATTCCCGTGTATTATACTTGCATTTTTTGCCGATCCGAGGAAGAATACGAGCACTTCGTTGAAGAGGCCGGGAAATCGGGAAAGATAGTGGAACAAAGACTGAACAGTTTACTGTTCAGAATCTCCCCTATCGACACAGTTGCGGGAAAGTTGGAACTGCTCCGGGTGAGACAGCCGGACGAAACAAAACCCGAACGCGGCGATGCGGATTTTATCGTTCGAGATTATTCTTCTTTCAAAGAAAAATACCTCAAAGAACCGGGTTTCACTCTCATTCCCCGAAACAACTCCGAGATGATAGAATTGTACAAGGAAGGAGAAAACGTGAGAGTTTATTTCTCTGCTCCCGAGCTTATGAATTCATTGCAAGCTCTACAATAAAATGTCCGATTCAAATCCAAAACCAATAGTGAATAATCTGGTGCTTGAGCTCCATATACCGGACTTCAATCGTGCGAGGGAATTTTATGGAATGTTCGGCTTCAAAGAGATTAGTTACGACCCGACTTCCGGCGGCGGGAGCGACCTAGGATATATGGTCCTGAAAAGAGAAGATAGGATGGGCAACACGCTCATTAATTTCTATGGGGATAAGGAGAAGGTCTCCCAACATGCATACTTCAGAGATATCCCGATACACACCCCGAGAGGTTACGAAGTCGAGATAACTATCCCCGTCTCCGACGTACAGGGCCTGTGGGAGAAAGCGAAAGGTAAACTTACGGAGAAACAAATAGCACAACCCCTAACTCTCAAGAGATGGGGCAAATGGGATTTCAGAGTCGCCGATCCTTTCGGGTTTTATATCCGATTCACGGAACTCGTCGCCTGGGGACAGTAAAATACGCGAGGTTATCCACAAAATTATCGAGGCCCGGCCTCGATATAGGCCTCGATATATTGAATTCCGGATCTCCCGCGAGACCGAGGAAGGGCTCCTCCCGAGGAAGGCGGCAATGGCACGGATCGATTCTCTTTCCCAGCGCAGACGCTGGATCGTCTCCCGCTCCTCGATCGAAAAATGACGGTATGACATACGCTTCATTCTACCGAAGTGTTGCACTTACTTGTTGAACTAACTAAATGACGATGCCCGCTTCTTGTGGAGCGGGCGTATCGCCATAAAATCATGCCGAAGAGAAATTTGAATCCCCTACTGCCCCATCTTCGGGAGGGAAATATCCCGAACGATGGTCGCGGAGATTGTTCCATTTGCGTTCGCTCCAAATACCCGAACGGTATCACCGTTTTGAATATCGGTCGCCGCGATGGAAAGCCATTTTTTATTCGAGAACTTCGCGCTTGAGGCAAAATTCACCGTGTAGGCAGTTCCGTTTGCAGCCGTCAAGGTAAGCGACGAGGCGCCCACTCCGCTCGCGGTACCTTGGTACGTCCTTACTCGCTCACTCTTCATCTCTTGGCGAGCGGACTTCTGATTCTGGCTTGATTCGGTAGTTATCGTCTTCTCTTGCGTCCAGTTGCGAACTGTCTTTGCATTAACGGTCCAGCTTCCGTTTTGGGAAACAGTTCCCGTAATGCCGACAAAGTCACCTTGGCTGAACTTCGACATATCCCCTCCGGGCAAGACCTCGGCAGAGGAAGGAACATTCACCGTCCAATCACCGCCCCAGCTTTTTACCGTAAGCGTGCCGCTTCCCACCAAGTCAATCGTACCTCGCAAGAGCACTTCTCCCTTTCCATTCACGTTCAACTCCATCGCCTGCGTTTTATGAATCGGCGCTGGTGCTATCGTAGTCACGGGAGTCGGCGCGGTCTGGGCTCCCGCAACGAGCGTTGAGGCGAGAAGTAAGCCCATCGCTGTAATCCCGCTTCCTAAAAGTACCTTTTTTGTAGTCATAATATGAATATTATTGCGTATCCCGACCTTTGATAGTACTACAGAAAAGGCGGCGCTAATATTTCAGGCACTGCGATATGCGAAGTTATCCTCAATTGGTGCAGAGGTATAATTACCCTATGCGATATTTCACCTATATCCTCGAGTGCGCCGACGGGACGCTTTACACGGGTTCCACCAACAACCTCGAAAAACGGCTTAGGGAGCATAATATTTCGAAACGGGGCGCGCGCTACACGAAAACCCGAAGACCAGTTACCCTGCGATATTCCGAGACGTTTGAGACGTTCGCAAGGGCGAGAAAACGCGAAGAAGAAATCAAGGGTTGGCCTAGAGAAAAGAAGCTGAATCTTTTACACTAAGTAAGAACTAAATTATTTTATGAAATCTTCAAGAAAAAAATCAGTGCGGCTCCCCTCGCACATCATTCCTCTAAGCTATGCCCTAAAACTCAAACCGGATCTCCAGGCATTCACCTTTGAGGGAGAGGAGACCATCCACCTCCAGATTAAGAAAGAAACAAGGAAGATTACGCTTCATTCGAAAG
>DAIDBF010000098.1 GCA_027310235.1 bacterium
CTCGTATATTTTGCGAGCATCCGGGAGAAACGCTGGCTTTTCGCGCAGGCGGCAATCGCGGGATATGGAGCGCTTTTAACGCTTTTTTTCGCGCTCCCCGTTTTTGTATACAACTTCTACCAGTCGGCCAAGCCGCAATCATTTCTTGATTCGGGCGGACTGCTTATTGATCTCGCCGCGCCGTTCCTTTCGCTTCTCACGCAATGGAAAAACGCCGCGGTGCCGTTCGCGGGCGCGTGGAACAGTTTCCTTTTTATTGCTTCGCTCATTATTTTTATTTTTTTCGTATTCGGTTTTATCCGTTCGAGAAAAAATGAAAAACATCGTGTGCTTCGCAATCTTTTTATCGCGTCAATCGTGCTCCAAATCGCAAGCAATTTTATTTTAAATCTCTTTCCCGGCCTCACGGTCCATTATTACCGCTCATCGCCTTTTTTCCTCGCATTCTATTTTGCGCTCGCGCTCCTCGGCATGTATCACGCGCTCGAGGAGGGGCGTTTTTGGAAGGTGCGCCGCAAGGGAGTTCTCGCGGGAATCGCGGCGATGATACTCTGCATTACAGTATGGGTTTTCGGTTTTCGTTTCGATCGGGAGACCACATTTATCTCTCCGGTGCTGGGGGCGGATGAGAATCGCGGCACTGCGGCGTATTATTTCAGGCCGGAGGATTATCCCGATTATCCGCTCGCGCAAGAAATTACGAATCGCATACTCCAAGAGAAAACACAGAGGATTTTCGTGGAGGGGGATATGTACCAGATCCGTCGCCTCGGGAGCCCGCTTATGATCGCGACGCTCCTCAATCTGAACGGAAGGGGCACGTTGAACGGGCTTCTCTACGAATCGGCGCACCAGAGCGACTTTATTCTTCCGCTCTCGCACGCGACTTCGCACGCGCTCCTCTGGGGCTATTCCGACACCTCGCTCGTCTATGATTTTGATTTGATTACGCAGTTCAGGGAGAATTTCGATCGCATGCGGCTCATGGGTGTGGATTATTTTTTGGTGCATTCGGTTGATGCGATCGAGCGGCTGAGTATCATGGGCGACCAAGTGGAGGAAGTGGCGCGCTTCGGGGAAGAAAAAAGGGAGGTGCCGCCCGGGTTCCAATATGCATTACTCCAGTACCGCCTGTATCGCGTGAAATATCCCGTGCCGCTTGTGTATGCGCCGGAATATCCCGTCGGGCTTTTCGTCGACACCTCGCGTTCAAACACATCGTCATTCAAAGATCTCTCGATCGAGCTTTTCCGCAGGAGTGGCTCCTACAATATGCCCGTCGCGTTCGCGAAGGATATCTTCGGCGTAACGCCCCGCGAGCTCGGTGCGTTCGATTATTTTCTCATCACTCCGAAGAGCGCGCGGAATGCGGAGCTTGTCGCGGCGCTCGAACGGACGCGGAAGCCGGTTATTATCTACAACCGCTTCGATGACAGTATTTATTCATTTATTGTCTCCATGAAGGAGCATCCGAAAACTCTCGTTCCAGCTGCAACAGGAATAGAGCTTGGCGATACTCGTATTCGGTTCGAGACTTCCGCGACGGGAACAACGCCGTGGATTGTAAATCTCGGAAATTTTCCCGATTGGCGTTCCGACAGAACGGTGTTTGAAGTGACGCCCGGGCAGATGCTCGTGGTTGCAAAAGGGCAAGAGACCGTGAATATGTATTTCGAACGCGCGGGGTTCGAGAGAATCGCGGATGGTATCTCTTTCCTCGCGCTTCTCGGTCTTCCGTGGTACGCAGTTTTCATAAAACGTAAATTCTTGAATTAACGACCTCGTAGGTCATTAATTTCATCCAGTCATATGAAATTATTTCACGTAGTAAGCAGGGGAGTGGATAGACGGAAAATCTTCCTCGATAAGAGCGATTATTATCGTTTTATTCACGATCTTTTTGAATTTAATGATTTGGCCCCCGCGCTGAATATTCATTATTCTTTTGGAAAAATAATGAAATCTAGTGACCTACGAGGTCGTTATCTTGGAGAGAAAAGAGAACCGAGAAAGCTTTTGGTGCGCGTCCATGCGTTCTGCCTTATGCCAAATCATTATCATCTTCTCCTTTCGCCGGTCGCAGAGAATGGGATTACTTCGTTTATGAGGAAATTGAACGCTGGATATGCGAAATATTTTAATGAGAAAAATGAGCGTGAAGGTACATTATTTCAAGGGAGATTTAAATCAGTTCCAATTGCTACGCAAGCTCACCTGAACCATATTTTATACTATATTCACTGCAACGCACTTGATCTATTTGCTCCGGAATGGAGAAATAGAGAAAGAAAGAAATCCCCTAAGGGATTAATGCAATTGCTTGATTCATACCGTTGGAGTAGCCATGGTGATTATATGGGTGTGAAAAATTTTCCTTCGGTCACTCAGCGTCATTTTTTCCTTGAATATTTTGAGGGGAGCACAGGATATAGCAATTCAATGGAAGACTGGCTGAAAGATTTCGATTTCAAAAGAGAATACGAAAAGGCAGGCGGAAAGAAGCGGTGGAATATATTTCTTGAGGATCAAAATTAACGACCTACGAGGTCACTAATTTGGTGACTTCTTGTGCTGCCTTGTCCCACGAGTGGGTTCTTGCCCACGCTTTACAGGCGTTTTCGCGGGATTCAAGTTTTTTCTTGTTGAGCCATTCTATTATTTTTTTTGAGAATTTTTCAGTAATGCGACAATCCACAAGCATTCCGGTTTCTCCGTGTTGTATCGCTTCGCGGAGCCCCTCCGTGTCATTTCCGATCACAAATGTTCCCGTCGCGTTCGCCTCTATCGCAGTAATTCCGTACCCTTCGGTGCGCGAAGGCATTGCAAGAATCCACGCCTCGCTCAACAGTTCCCGCTTGCGCGCTTCGGAAACGAATCCAAGAAACTCAATTTCATCTTTTGAATATCCTTCCGTGAAGCGGTCAAGTATTTTTTTGAGCCATCGCGGTTCTCCGAAATAAAATCTTCGCCCCGCGATCGCATACCGCACAGAAGGAATGCTTTTTCGCACGAGAGGGAACGTGCGGAGCAGTATGTCGATGCCTTTGCGCCCTTCGAGGCGTCCCAAAAAAAGCACGGTCGGGCGGGGCGCGTAATTTTTTTTGATTTTGAAGAAATCCTCATCCACTCCATTTAATACTATTTTCACGTTCCTGAATCCGCGCGCAAGGAGCGTTTCACGCATCCACTTACTTACCACGATTACCGTTTCGCGCCGATAAGAAAGGAGAAATAATTTTTCCGCGAGATAGCCCGCAAGCGCATAGAAAAACCGCTGTGAAGAGAAGATGTGCCGTCCGTTCAATCCGTGCGCCATCACGATTTTCTTCTGCTTCGGGTGGAGGATCGGCGAGAAGAAGGGGAGCACGCTCATATCTTCAAAAAGCGTATCCGGCCGGATGCGCCGCAGATAGTTCCCGAGCGCGATGGGCAGGAGTAAATGGATTCGTATCACGTTTTCGGAACGCGGTGATCCGATGCGAATGATACGGATATTGCGATATCGTTCTTCCTGTGGCGCGCCGGGAAACCGCGCAGCGAGGAGCGTTACCTCGTGCGTTTCAGCGATCCTCGAAAAGAGTTCAACCAGATTCTTTTCCGCGCCGCCCGCTTTCGGGTGAAGCGGGCAGTATTTATTGATCACGAGAATCGTCTTTTGCATCTTACTTGATTGAAAGTGTTGAAAGCAGCACGGAGTTGAAGATAATCTGAAGGCCGACGATTGTTGAGACGAGGAGCGGTTCGAATATCATATCTCCTGCGCCCAGGATTTTGAACGCGAGGGGAATCGCGATAAAGAGCGCGCCGAGCATAATCGCGCTCTGCAGCTTGAATACCGCATAAAATTTTTTCATGGATTCGTTTTGTTCTCCCAGACGGGAAGCGAGATATGTTTTTGCGAAACAGCCGAAGAATAGGAGCTGAATGCCTAGAATCGGGAAAAGCATTTTTACGGTTGCGGAGTTCAGGATGGCGGGGATTGGGAAGGGTGCGCTATGCGCAAGGGCGAGCGAAAAAACGCCAAGCGCGAAAAGGAAAGCGCCTGTCGAGAGATAATACGCAAGCGGCGCCTGGAGCAGAATATATTTCATGTGCGCAAACCCATCGCGGTAGCGGCGGAGTTTTGAAATACCCTTCCGGCGAAGATACTCGATGGGAATTTCGGCGATCACAAAATGTTTCTGTTTCGCCTTAATAATCATTTCCGTCGCGAATTCCATGCCATTCGTCTTTAAATCAAGTTCAAGAAATGTTTGCCTTCTCATCGCGCGGTAACCGGACTGGCTGTCTGAAATTCCGATGCCAAAACAAATGCGGAGCAGCGTGTTAAAAAGAGGCGTGCCGAAGAAACGATGGGGGAGCGGCATCGCGCCTTTCTCGACGTGTCCTTTCAATCTGCTTCCGATTACGATATCGGCGCCCTCAAGCACTTTTAAAAAGTTCGGAAGTTCGGAGAAGCGATACGTGCCGTCCGCGTCCGCGTAGATGATGATTGTTCCTTTCGCGTGTCGTACCCCTTCTTTAACTGCAAAACCGTATCCCTCGGTGCCATGCTCGACGAGTACCGCTCCTCCCCGTTCCGCAATCGCGCCGGAGCCGTCCTCGGAAGAATCGGAAACGATAATTTCTATCGGGAGATTGTTATTCTCCGCTGTGGATTTTATTTCTTTGAGGCATGCTTCAAGCGTTTCTTTCTCGTTTCTGCAGGGGAGTACTACTGATATAAGAGGGAACATCGTCTATAATTATACCATGGGGTTTTTCCTTGTCGTCCTCACGCTTGTTCTGCCCGGATATCTCATTTCTCTTTTTATACCCTCGCTCCGCGGGTTTTTTGCGCGCGTCGCATACTCGCTGGTATTCTCCGTTGCGTTTGGGGTCGTCATAAGTACGGTATTTGCCGCGTTCCAAATTCAGATTGGCGCCTCGTTTCTTATTGGGAACGCAGGAGCGGTATGCGTGCTCGGTTTTTTGGGGAGAGGAAAATTACATACTCTTTTCTCCGAATGGAAAGAGACAAAAAAACGCGAGAAGGCATTTTTTGTTTTTTGTTTCACGCTTGCCGTTCTTGCCGGCATCTTCGTCGCATTTCCGCATCTCAATTACAAGTGGCCCATTCACGCGGACGAATGGTGGCAGGTAGGCACGGTGCAGAACGTGATGGAAGGCAGGTCGCTTAACACCAATCCCTATCTTTTTGACAGCTTTGTGAACGATAAACCGGGATTTTCGAGCTATCTCGCCGGCGTGTTTGCCGCGGGCGGAGTAGATCCGCTTCAGGCATGGGCATATCTTCCGGCATTCAATGTGTTTCTCATCTGCTTTTTTGCTTCACTTGCGCTCTTCTCCGAATCAAAACGGTTCCTCGCGGCGGGCATCCTGCCGATACTTCTTGTCGCACTCAGATCAAACGCATATTCCCTCGGCTGGTGGTTTTTCGTCCCCTCGACGTTTTCACTTCTCTTCGTGGTCGCACTCTTATTTTTTATTCCCCATTGGCGCGAATCATTCCGCGGAGTCCTTGCCGCGTGCCTTATTTTTGCCGCGCTTGCGCTCGTGTATCTTCCTTACGCGCTTCTCCTGTTTCTCATATTGCTTCCCTCCATGGTGAAGCATATCG
>DAIDBF010000003.1 GCA_027310235.1 bacterium
GACTCGGACAGTGCGTGATTGCTCGTGTGCGTCGTCCTTACTCGGGAAGGCATGGATCTCCCTCCGCAATGCCTCATCGAGAAGAAGGTTGGTTCCCGGGTGTTCGAGAGAGCGCGGGAACATTTTTCTTCCGAGTGAACACTGGTTGAAGGATGTCTGGGAGCCTGCACGCGAACCGCGTTGCCGAGCCAGGCCCCTCGCCCATAGGGCGTGCAGGGTGGCGAGGAGCGTGCGAGCGTGCATAAGTTCCCGACATTCGAAGACCCTCGTGAGCGAGGAAAAGGATATTCCTACTCTAACCGTGGGAAAAGAAATAAAACACAGAAGTTAATAAAGAAAGTTACCTGACCTCCGCGCGAAATTTATTTTTTGTCTCTTCGATGATCTTTTCCTGGATCGGATTGATCTCCTCAATGGTAAGTGTGCGCTCGTTCGAGCGGTAGATAATGCGATAGGTATAGCTCATCTTCCCTTCACCGAACTTCTCCTTGTTCTCGTACTTATCGAGAAGCGTTACTTCTTCCACGAGGTCTCCGCCGAGATCGCGAATAAGGTCAAAATAGTCGTTCGGCACGAAATCGCTATTTACCACGAACGAGATGTCGCGCGTGATGGGTGGAAATTTGCTCACCTCTTTATACTCGTTCCCAAGTTGCAACTGACGCGTAACCCGTGGATCCTTTGACCAGAGAAGTCGGATGTCGGGAAGGTTCATACTCACGATCGCCAAACGCTCGAGCCCGAACCCGAACGCCCAGCCGGTGTAGTTCGAGAAATCGACACCCAGCTTTTCGAGTACGCTCCCCTTCACCACGCCGCAACCGACCACCTCTACCCACTTATCTTTAATCCGGACTTCCATTTCACGGGACGGATGTGTGTACGGAAACGTATCTTCGTTCAAACGATAGTGTACGTCGGGTCCGAATACCGCGGTTGCGATGGCACCGAGCGACTCCTCTAGCTCTTTCACCCCGATCGTCTTTACGGCCTTCGGCGCAAGATACCATCCGTCGATCTGATGAAACACATTCATGTGATTCCGGTCGATCTCGTCCCGCCGATATACCTTGCCGAAACTGAAAGCGCCCACCGGTTTGTTCGCCGCGATGCGCGCTTTTATCTCCTCATCCTGAAGGTAGTAGTACCACATAACGGTGGTATGCGTACGAAGAATGTTTTCATCGTTCACGTAGTAGGTATCGGAGCGGCTCCGCGCGGGGTGATCGGCGGGAAAATCAAAGAGATCAAAGCTTACGCTCGCCGGCACGATCTCGGGAGTTTGTATAACATCAAGATCCTTGAAGTATGGGCTTGCCAGTATCCGGGTAACAATCTCCGCGATGGGACTTCCTTCCGTCCGCGAGAGATCGGGCATATTTAAAAAGCGGCTCATACGCATTCCGTCCGCGTCCGTTCGCGCATCAACCTCGGCTCTCAACTTTTTTTCTTCCGGTGACTCGATGACGATTTCTCGCATAGACAATTTTATTTTTTTCCTTGTTGCGGGGGCAGGATTCGAACCTGCAACCTTCTGGTTATGAGCCAGACGAGCGACCAGTTGCTCCTCCCCGCGCGCATATAGTACCAGAAGCATCGATAAAAGACAATTTTATTGACGCATAAGAAAGAGGCGCGATATACTTTAAGTATGCCGGCGTAGCTCAGTTGGTTAGAGCGAGGGACTCATAAGCCCTAGGTCAGAGGTTCGATCCCTCTCGCCGGCACCAATGTCGGTTGTGCAAATTCAAAATTTTTCCTACACTTAGGTCAGAAAATATTGCAGTGGTAGCTTAGATGGCTAAAGCACCGCCCTGTCACGGCGGGGATCGCGGGTTCAAGTCCCGTCCACTGCGCTAAACTACGCCAAAGAAAATTTTACAAATTAACGACCTCGTAGGTCGTTAATTTGTATTATTATTCCCCTCTTTGATACAACTTCCCTATCCCGAAGAGATCACGTTCGTGAAACGGTTTGCCGATAAGCTGGAATCCGACCGGCAACTCGCCACTGCCTACCGTATAGTTCTTCACCGGGATGGAAATTCCGGGAAGCCCCGCAAGATTTGCCTGCACGGTAAAGATATCCGAAAGATACATCTCGAGCGGATCAGATGACTTCTCGCCGATCTTGAACGCCGGCGTGGGTGTGACGGGCGCAAGAATCACGTCGACACTCTTGAACGCATCTTCGAAATCGTCTCTGATGAGCCGTCTCACTTTCTGTGCTTTCGCATAGTAGGCATCGTAGTACCCGGAGGAGAGCACGTAGGTTCCGAGAAGAATTCTTCTTCGTGGCTCGGCGCCGAACCCCTCTCCTCTCGTTTTAAAGTAGAGATCTCTCAAATTATTCGCCTTGTGTTTCACCTCGGGAATTCCCGGATAGCGCACTCCTTCAAATCGCGCGAGGTTTGCCGAGACCTCCGCGGGCATGATGATGTAGTACACCGCGAGGGCGTACTTCGAATGCGGTAAACTGATTTCCTTAAAAGAGAACCCGAGCGTCTTCAAACGAGCGACTGCTTCCTCGATGGCATGTGTCACTCTGCTGTCTATCCCATCGATGAAAAATTCTCTAGGGATTCCTATTTTGAGATTTTTAATTGCCTCGGGCGGAAGATCTCCGAATTCATGCACTATATCGTTCTCCGCACTCGTCGCATCGTAAACATCCTTTCCGCGTATCGCGTGAAACAAGAGCTCGGCATCCTCGACGGTTTTCGTGATCGGTCCTATCTGATCCAAACTTGATGCCATCGCAATCAACCCCGAGCGGGAAACGGCGCTATACGTCGGCTTCATTCCTACTACACCGCAGAATGCCGAGGGTTGCCGAATTGATCCACCCGTGTCGGATCCGAGCGCCGCAAGCGCCATGTTCGCGGCAACGGCGGCAACGGATCCTCCCGACGATCCTCCCGGAACCCGTTCAAGATCGTGCGGATTTTTCGTTACATGAAATCCCGAATTTTCCGTCGAGGCGCCCATCGCGAACTCGTCCAGATTTGTTTTTCCCAGAAACACTGCATGTTCTTTCCTTAATTTCTCGATGACGGTCGCGTCGTAACTCGCCTCATAATGTTCCAAAATCTTCGAGGCCGCGGTCGTGCGCGTTCCCTTGATGAGCATATTGTCTTTTACCGCAAGCGGGACTCCCGCGAGAGGAGTAATTTTTTTCCCTTCCTTAATCATTGAATCGACGCATTCCGCTTCGTAGAGCGCGTTGTCTTCAAACACCGAGAGATATGCCCCGATTTTTCCATCTTCGGCATGAATGACGTCCAAAAACTCCCGTGTCACTTCGCGCGCGGAGAACTCCTTTTCTACCAAGCCGTCGTGGAACGATTTTATTGTAAGTCCTTTCAAGTTCATAGTTTTTCTCCTCCAGAGGAAGACCCTCCTTCGGAGGAGAATACCGGCGGCACTTTTAGAAACCCGTCCTCCGTCTCCGGAAATGCCATGCGCGCGGCCTCGCCATCAATACTGTTTCCCGATGTATCATCTCGAAACACGTTCGAAAATGCCGTGCCTCCCGCGACGGGAGCAACATCCTCCGTCGGAAGCTCCTGAAGCTTCTTGAAGTAGTTGAGGATGCTCTCCATATCCTTTTGAAGTTTTTCTTCTTCTCCGGGACGGAGCTCGATTCGTGCAAGTTTCGCCAGTTGTTCCAACTCTTCGTGTTTCATCTTTAGGCATTATACGCGAGGTACGAGGAGATGCCAAACAGGACCTGAGATTGAGAGACAACCTCAAACTTCACGCATATACGTGAAGTTTGAGGTTGGGGTGCTGAAGATAAGCCTCCGACGGGTGAGTTGCCTCACTTTCGTCCATATGGACGAAAGTGAGGCATTATTATGCGTCGTAGCACAAACAACCACGGATCTCGTATGTCCTCCTTTATATTTTTATTTCTCCCTAAGAATTTTGAGAAACGCCTTCTCGTCCAGCACTGCAATTCCCAACTTTTCCGCCATCATGAGTTTCGATCCTGGATTTTCGCCCGCTACCAAATAATCTGTCTTTTTCGAAACGCTCTCCGACGTTTCTCCTCCTCCTCTGCGTATCGCTTCCTTCGCCTCCTCGCGCGTCATTCTGGAGAGCGTGCCGGTGAGCACGAATGTTTTTCCCAGAAGCGGGGCGTGCTTTGCAGCGCTTTTCTCGCGGAGAATTTTCACTCCCGCTTTTTCGAGCCGCTTCAGAACATCGATATTTTTTTCTTCATGGAACCAGTGATAGACGCTCTCGGCAACTTTCGGACCTACATCGGGGAGTTCCTGCAGCGTTTCGAGCGTCATTTCTTTTCCGCGGCGGACAAGATCTTGGATGGTTTCCGACCGGAAGCTCCGCGCGAGCGTACGTGCCGTTTCTTCCCCTACATGAAGGATTCCTAAACTATAAAGAAGGCGTTCGAGCGACACCGATTTGCGCGCCTCAACTTCCCTCATAATATTCTCGGCTGATTTCTCTCCGAAGCGCGGCAGTGCGGCGATGTCGCCTTCCTTCAAAC
>DAIDBF010000008.1 GCA_027310235.1 bacterium
GCCCGTTACCACGCTCGTACCCATACACACGAAATCCGGCCGTTCCGTCGGCGTTTCGTTTTTCCCGATCCGCTTCTCTTCCACATATTTCGGAACCGGAAACGACTCGCCCGTGAGCGCCGCCTGGTTTACGAAGCAATCCTTCGCTTCGAGCACGCGGGCATCGGCGGGAACCGCGTCGCCGGCGTAGAGCGACACGACATCTCCCGGCACGATTTCTCTTTGATCGATTTCTTTCTTCTCTCCATCCCGTATCACAGTCGCGGTAGTCGTGACCTTTTCAAGAAGTTTCAAGACGGTCTTCTCGGATTTATAGCTGTTTACAAAATCAAGTATGGCGGAAACGAACACCATAACGATAATAATCACCGCATTCGTGCGCTCTCCCACGAAGAAAGAAATGACGGAAGTGCCAATAAGCAAAAGAAGGAGAGGACTTCCGAATTTCTGGAGAAATGCGATAAGCGGTCTGAACCGCTTTCTCTTTGCGATGGTATTTTCTCCGAACTTACGCAGCCGATCAACGGCTTCTCTCGAGGAAAGTCCCTGAAACGTTTTGGGTGATCCGTTATTCGACGTCATCCGAAAGATCCTTCTTTATCTCCTCGAATTCGTTCTCCACCTTCCTGATTTTTTGCTTCAAGTCCTTTATCAGTTCCGCTCCTTCCTTCACTCGTTTTAATCCTTCTTCGACGTCTATCTGATCCTGCGCTTCGAACCACTGGACAATTTTCTCGAGTTTCCCGAGTTCCGCGCCAATCTCTTTTTTTTCTTTCTTCGGTTTTTCCATATATGATGATTATCCGTTTTGTTCTATTTGTTCGACTCGCGCCTTGAGGGACCCTTTGTGGAGCCGCACTGCAATCGGCCGCCCTTCGCCCGTATCCGCCGTATCCCGCACCACGTTCCCCTTCTCATTGAAAATAATACTATATCCGAGGCGTAAATTCCTCTCAGGATCGACTGCGGTGAGATACTGCGCCGTGCGCTTCAGGAATTCGTTCACTTCCTGGACCCGAAGCGAAAATGCATTCACTATGACGTCTTCAATGATTTTATACCGCGTGATGAGACGCGAAATCTTCTCTAAAAGACGATCGGTATGGGCGACCACGCGCGATCTCGATTCGTCGAGCGCGCGTTCGAATGAATCAAAAAGCTCGCGTTCAAGATTCGGAAGTCCGAGCATGAGCTTGTCCCATGACGCATTCACCGCCATCGCGGCGAATGAGGGCGTCGAGGTCATGACATCCGCGACCAAACTCGCGATAGGAACGTCGCGATCGTGGCCGATCCCCGCGATCACGGGAATGGACGAGGCGAATATCTCCCGCGCCACGAGTTCGTTGTTGAACGGCTGAAGGTCTTCCAAACTTCCTCCGCCGCGAATCAAAACAATCACGTCGCATTCCGGCATTCTCGTATTGAACCATCTGATTCCTTTTATGATATTTCGAGGTGCGGAGGATCCTTCGACCCGCACGTCGAAGAGATGAAGCTTCATCCCGAGCGGTTTTAAGTTCTTCCTGAAGTCATCGATCACGGCTCCCGTCTTCGAGGTGATGATACCGACTTCCTGTATACACTCCGGGAGTTCACGTTTCCTTCGGAAAAGTCCCTCCTCCTCCAACTTTTTCTTCAGAAGTTCGTATGCGCGGCGAAGCGACCCTTCCCCGAAAAGCTCAAACTCTTTCACCACAAAGCTGAATTTGCCTTTTGGTTTATGGATACTGGGATACCCATGAACCTTTACGAGAAGTCCCGCTTCAAGAGAAATTCCTGCCGTACGATAGACGAAAGGATTTATATAACAATTAAGAACTCCCTCTCCTTCTTTGTCTTTCAAAGTGACATAAACACCAGTTGGATGGGAGTTAAACTCGGAGATTTCTCCTAGCACGGTATACTCTTCTCGTTTGAAGATCTCGTTTACGTAGTCGAGAAACTCTCCCACCGAAAAAACGGGCTTGGAGGTTTTTTCTTCGCGTTCTTCTTCCGGATTATCGAAAAGAGTGTGTTGTTTTTTTCTTTTTGGCATTTACCCAGTATACCACCAACTATAAATACCAATAACACCTCCCTAATAAATTCCTTCCCTTCCGAGTGAGAATAGCGAAACGAGGACACAAATACACGAGTAAGGACGAAGAACACAAGAAATTACGCACTGTCCGAGTCCCTTCAGGTCGAGTTTGCGTAATTTCCGTGTGTTCGAGGACGAGCGAGTTGTATCTGTCCGAGTGAAGCTTTTTTCTCACGAGAGAGGGAAAGAATTTATAGCTCCCCCTCCAACTCCTCCAAAAGTTTCTTTGCTTTTCCCGAAATATGCTTCGGAACGCGAAGATCGAAGGTAATGTAGAGATCGCCGCGGCCCGAGGATCCGAACTTCGGCATTCCGCGATGCGGTATCTTCATCTTCTCCTGAAGCGAGAATCCGCGCGGAATCGCCACCGTGAACTTCTCTCCGCTTATGTCTCCAAGTTCCATTTCTTTCTCAAGAAGCACATCCTGAACTCGCACTTCTTTTATGAGGTACAGATCGGATTTTCTCCTCGTAAAATGCGGATGGGGTTTTACTCTGACTACGACATAACAATCGCCATTCCCCCCGCCACGTTCACCCGTTTCTCCCATGCCCGTCACCTTTATCACTTGTCCGTCCTCAACGCCGGGCGCGATCGAGAAGTGCACGACTCTTGCGCCGAACACCCGGCCCTTCCCTTTGCAGGAAGCACACGGCGCATTCGGAACCTTTCCCGATCCGAAGCAGTCGGGACATTGCTGGACTTGGGCGAACTGACCGAAAAACGTCCTCCGTTCGACGCGTATCTCGCCGCGTCCGCCGCACTTCGTACAGTCCTTCTGGCCTTTTTCTTTCGCATACCCGAGCCCCTTGCACGTCTCGCAGAGCACGTTCGTCTTGAAACTCACTTCCCGCGTGATCCCGTGAAACGCCTCCTCAAGCGAGATGTCCTGCACGATCTCGACGTCTGCGCCCTGGGTATACGTGTGCCGCTTCCTTCCTCCTCCACCGAACTGCTCGAAGATGCTCTCAAAAATGTCGTTCATATCGACTCCTTCTCCCGCATTCCATCTGAAACCGCTTCCCCCGAAATCTACCCCTTCAAACGGATTTCCTCCTCCCGGCATTCCTCCTCCCTCGAACACTCTTCCGAACTGATCGTACTGGGTCTTTTTTTCCTTATTGCCGAGCACCTGATATGCTTCGTTCACTTCTTTAAATTTCTTCTCGTCTCCCCCCTGCTTGTCCGGATGGTATTGGTGTGCCAGTTTCCGGTATGCCTTTTTTATCTCATCTTCGGAGGCACCCTTCGAAACGCCGAGTACTTTGTAGTAATCTTTCGATTCCATAACGATTCTTGAAAATTAAGGAAGGATGGGAAACCTTCTGGTTCTCGTCTCAACGCTCATGACCGCAAATCCCGTCACGAGGCATAGTTTGAAAAAGATGAATCCGAGAAGTCCGATGAGCCAGTAGAGAAGCACCGCCACACCTTTGATGGAGAGAAAGAACAGTACGATCGCCGCAACGGAGAGTATGCCGCTCGCCGCAGTTCCCATCTTCCCGATATACTCTTTTCCGAGATCATAAAGAAGCGTATTTACCGACTCGTTCCTGTTGACGTCTCCGAACTGCGCCACGAACGCGGCGTTCGCCTGCTGTTTTGCCTGACTGAAATACAATTCTTGTTGTTTCGGCGGGAGTTCACGAAATCCGATCTGCTGCGTATGTCCCCCCGTCTCCGCCACGGTGAAATTCGTTCGCTCGAGCTCTCCTCTTACCAATGTATCGATGAAGGTCTGGACCGACATTCCGAACGAGACATTCGGAATCCAGAGATGTACTACCGGCTCCGCGGTCGAAGTGACGCTCTGAAGCATCGCTCTTCCCAGCGTATCCGTAAAGTTACCCCATACGAAATAATTCAGGTAGAGCAGCAGGGAAATGAATATAAGGAATCCGCTCGTAAGCTTCGGAAGCACATTTTTCGAGACGGAAAAAAACTGCGGTTCGATGCTGTTCTCGACCGTATTTCTTCCCCGTCTGATCGCAGTACCGATAAAAAGAAAAGCGAGGATTGCCGCCACAAGAAGATACGGAAGCGTCACGGAATCGAAGTGAGTCCGAAACACGGCAAGCGGAACAAGTATCTCGCAGAGTGTGATGGAAAAGAGCTTCCATGATCCTTTCACGAAAAAAATCTGGACAAGCTTCAGCGCCCAAAAAAGAAGTGTTGCGACCACGAACGTCCAGAAATAGGGGGGACTCGGACTCGCGGAGAAATTCATAAACCCGGAAACCGCCGCGGCGCTCGCCGCGACGCCGAGAAGCCCCAGAAGAAGCATCTTCCAGGCGCTTCTATCCGTTTCCGGCTCCCGCCGTTCACTGATTATTTCCAGGTTCGGGTTGTGAGGAAGGTTCGGCTCCATTGTTTTTATTATAGAGGGACTCGCCTATCTTTTGAAGCGCCGAGGAGAGATCAGTTGAGGCGCTTGTAATGGCTTCTTTGTCTTCTCCCTGCTTCACTTCATTGAGACGTGCGATTTTTTCCGTTATATCCTTCTTCATGTCTTCCGTTACTTTATCCCCGAGATCGCGCAAGCTCTTCTCCGCCGTATAGACGAGCGCTTCCGCCTGGTTCCGTAACTCGATCAGCTCTTTCTTTTTTTCATCTTCCGTCGCGTGTTCGGCGGCTTCTTTCTTCAAACGTTCCACCTCGTCTTTACTCAAGCTCGTCGAGGCCTCGATGCGCACCGATTGCTCCTTTCCGGACGCTTTGTCTTTCGCGGAGACGGTAAGAATCCCGTTTGCGTCGATGTCGAAGGTCACTTCGATCTGCGGCACGCCGCGCGGTGAGGGAGGAATGCCGTCCAAAATGAAGCGCGCAAGCGTTTTCACGTCCGCCATCATCGGACGTTCTCCTTGGCCGATATGTACCTCGACGGACGTCTGATTGTCGGCCGCGGTCGAAAATACCTGGGTCTTCGAAGTCGGAATCGTCGTATTCTTCTGAATCATGGGCGTCGCAACGCCGCCATAGGTCTCAATGCTCAAGGTAAGCGGCGTTACATCAAGAAGAAGGATGTCCTTCACCTCGCCTTCGGTTTTACGTCCCTCTTTCTTCGCAAGAAGAATCTCGCCTTGGATGCCGGCGCCGATTGCCACCACTTCATCCGGATTGATACCCTGATGCGGTTCTTTGCCGAAAAGTTTGCGTACGGCCTCCTGAATCGCCGGCATTCTTGTCTGGCCGCCGACCAGAATAACCTCGTTGATATCCGAGAGCTTGAATCCGGCACCCTTCGGCGGCGCCGTCGTCACGGTATCTTTCGTAAGCTGGATCGAGTGATCGATGTACTCCTGCACCAGCGATTCGAGTTTCGCCCGCGTGAGTTTCAGGAGAAAATGTTTCGGACCGGAAGCGTCGGAAGTGACATACGGGAGATTGACCTCCGTTTCAAGCGCGGTCGAGAGCTCGTGTTTCGCCCGTTCCGCAGCTTCCTTGAGACGCTGTAATGCGAGCGTATCTTTCGATAGGTCCACTCCTTCCTGTTTTTTATACTCCTGCACGAGATACTCGATGATCGTTCGGTCGAAATCGTCGCCGCCCAAGTGCGTGTCGCCTCCGGTCGCTTTCACTTCAACGGTCTGTTCCTTGGTTTCAGGGTCATAACTCATCTCGAGCACCGATATGTCAAACGTACCGCCGCCGAAGTCATATACAACGATCTTCTGGTCTTTTTCCTTGCCGAGTCCGTATGCGAACGCCGCCGCAGTCGGTTCATTGATAATACGATCAACCTTGAGCCCCGCGATCTCGCCGGCGTTTTTAGTCGCTTGGCGCTGACTGTCGTCGAAATACGCCGGAACGGTAATAACCGCTTCGTCTATCTTCCCCCCGAGCTTCGCCTCCGCATCCGCTTTGATTTTCTGGAGCACCATCGCCGAGATTTCTTCAGGTTTGTACCACCGATCGCCCATTTGTATCTCCACTCCGCCGGTTTCGCTTTTTCTGATTTCGTACGGAAGCCATTTTTTATCGCGCTGGACCTCGGCATCTTCCCACTTGCGCCCGATGAGCCGCTTTACCGAGTAGATGGTGTTTTTCGGATTCACGACCGCCTGTCGCTTGGCCAAAACTCCCACAAGACGCTCGCTCGCCTTGCTTAACGCGACGATAGACGGGGTCGTTCTCGCCCCTTCGCTGTTCTCGAGAACCTTCGGCTCTCCCCCGTCCATTACGGACGCGGCCGAGTTCGTAGTTCCCAAATCGATTCCTAAAATTTTTGCCATAGTTTTTGTAATAGTATTGCTGACCTTTTTTTTGTTATGATTCGCCTTTTATTTTTACCAGTACGACCCGCGCCGGACGCATTGTTTTTCCATGAAGCAGGTACCCTTTCGTTACCTCTTCCGCAATTGATCCCGGCGGCCCCTCCGCTTCGACCTCTCCAATCGCTTCCGCGATCTCCGGATTGAACGGATCACCCGGATGCATAGGTATCGCCTCCACTCCGTATCTTTTCATCGTATCGTAAAGCTGATTTCTCACGAGCGTCATCCCCTTCTTCGAAACGTCATCTTCGCGCATCGCGGAGAGACCAAGCTCGAAGCCATCGAGAATCACGATCAGATCGAAAAGGAGCGCTTCGTTGCTCCGCTTTGCGAAATATTCCATCCGCTCCGCTTCCTCTTTCTTATAATTCGAGAGGTCCGCCTTCGCCCGCTTCCATCCATCGAGATATTCGTCCCGCAATCGTTCGGCTTCAAGAAGATCGGCACGCATCCCGGCGTCGCCTGGCTTTTGGATATTATTTTCTTCTTCTTTTTTTGTCTCCTCCTCCATATTATTTAAATGTTACACTTGCTTCCGGTTGTTATCTTCTCATTTCTTAATTCTCTTATTCCAACGACTTTTCGAAAAACCTGAATGCCCGAATGGGTTTTGCATAATCCATCCGCTTCGGTCCGATTGCAAGCAGTAAAAAATCGCCGTCATCGCACTTTAGACAGGAGGCGACGACCGCGACGTGCGCGCTTTTGGTAAAGGGGCTCTTACCGATAAATACCCGGGGCCACGAACGCTCTTCCTCCCACCAGGAACGGAGTTCCTGAACGCGCGAAGGGATGGATTCGAAGTCGTTCACGATCTGGATCATCTCGTTCGTAGTAATCGCATCGTCCTGAAGACGGCTCAAAAGTTCATGAAGTCCGCTCTCATACACCTCGTCGCGCTCCGGTTCGTATCCCACGCTTAAACCCCCGAACCGTTCGGCAAGATCTTCCACGAACGTGCGTCGGGCTCCTTTTTTAAAATCATCGAGTACGTCTTCGAATCCGTGGGTACTCCGCGCTTCTTCTTCCTGAAGTGTCCGCTCGGTGAAAAAACGATAGGCCTTGTCCGAGGGTATTCTTCCGCCCGAAGGATGACGCTGGAAGAAGTATCCCGCCCCACTCAGCTCGTTAAGCTCCCAGCGTATCATCGCCGGCTTGATGCCGAAATCATATGCCTCGTAGAGGGACTCCGAGGTGACGGGCTTTCCCGTTTTCACGAACTCGCGGATTGCCGTCTCAAGAATTGCCTGCGTCCGTTCCTGCATATAGGTACAGTATAGAAATTAGCACTCAAGCGTGTCAAGTGCTAAAGTGGTCATCAGGATTTCTTCTTGGTACTCCCGCACCGGGTGTCGGAATGCTCCAGCGGCATTCCGCACCCTACGCTCTCGGCTCGCGACCCGCCTTCCGGCGGGGCCAAGCTCGCTTCGCCTGCGAGAGTGGCGGTCATACCAAAAAGAAATCTTGATGAAATGGGAGTTCTCCTGTTCTATACTTTATGCATCGAGTATGAGAATGGTTTTATTGCTCCCCGGATGGCTGGAATCGCTCAAGATGTACGGGGGCGACGCCAATCTTGAGATTTGTATAGACGCGTTGGATGAACGCTCCGCCTCCGCCGATTACATTATCGGCGTAAGCTTGGGTGCTTTGGTTGCCCCCAAAAATATAAATCGTATATCGGGGAAAATAATCTTAGTCAATCCTCCCCTTCCAAAAAGAAGTATCTTTACTTGGTTCGTAAATTGGCTGCGATTTTTGATAACCGAAGGTTTACTTCCCGAAAGACAGAGGTTTACGAGAAACCCGATTATATTCATCGCTACCCTCGTGGATTGCATAAAACTCCTCACTACCGACTTTTCGAAAAGTTTCGACTAGCTTCCAAAAGAAAAACTAAAAGTAATCCGAGGGAAAAACGATCGGTTCTTTTGCGATCAAGACGCGGTGAAATTTCTGAACGCAAAGAACATACCATGTATCGAGGTTAATGGAGGACACAACTGGTCCGAGGATATAGAAAAAACAATAGCCACCCTAACGGACGTGAAAGAGAGTTCTTAGACGAAGGAACTAACAGGCAATTATTATCCCTCGAGTGAACATTTGCCGGAGGGCGTCTGCACATTTCCGAGCGGTTTGCGCCGCCGAGCCAGGACCCCCGCCCTTAGGCGAGTCGGGTGGCGAGGAGCAACAAAGCGAGGTTGAATGTGCAACGCCAGGAGGTATTTGTGAACGAGAGGGATAATGATTGCCCCTTACGGGCACGCGGCGGAACTCGTTGCAATCGCTCCCGCGTTCGTCAATGTCATTAGGAGACACGAACCGCTCGGCGTTACGAAGACAACTCCGTATGTGGATGCGGAGAAACCGATGTTTCCGTAGGACTTTAATACCGTCGCTCCCGCGACTCCCGTCCCGAAAGTAGTCAATCCGTTCACATTTAATGTTCCGCTGAAATATCCGTTTCTCCACTGGTTTGTGGCTGTACCCAAATCAAGCGTACCATTCGAAGCGGGATAGACCGACGAGTCGAACTGCGCCGCGGAGACGCGCGCAACGGAGGTTTCCAAGGAACGCGTAAGCTGCGCCGCCGGATTCCCAGCATTGTAGCTCATCGAGAGATCAAGCTGCACGATCGCCGTTCCTCCTGGATTCTGATAGGGCGTCACGGTAAAACCGGTTACCGTCACGTTGGAGTCCGTAAGCGCGACGGGGTTCGATGATCCTTGCTGCAGATACACTGTCGTGCCGCTTAAATACATCAGCGTGGGATCATTCGTAGAAGTGGCCATACGAAGACGAAGTGTCGAGGTCGGCGTTCCAAAGGTCATATCTATCAAGCTTGAGTTTTGCACCATCTGCTTTAAGGTGTCTCCCACAAACCCTATCTGACGGTTTACTTCTCCTGTTGACCCCTGTCTTGTCTGAATTTTCGTGATGGTGGTCAGAATCGCAACTAGAAAAATCGCGCTCACCGTGAAGATGGCGATATAAATAATAAGCTCAACGAGCGAAAAACCCTCCCGCCTGGAAACAAACTTCTTTTGCATACGTTTTCCCTCTTTCTTGTAGTATAATACCACAAATGAGCTTCTTTCGTAATCACACGCTCTTTGCGCCCGTCGCCATTTTCGTCATCCTCATCCTCTCGGGTTCTCTTATGTGGCTTACGAGCGGCCAGGAATCGGCGATTATGGATGAACTCGCCCATATTCCCGCCGGATACGGATATGCACGGTTCCTCGATTATCGGCTGAATCCGGAGCATCCTCCCCTCCTCAAAGCACTCTCCGCCCTCCCTCTCCTTTCTCTTCCGCTCACTTTCCCGACAGGAAGCTCTCATTGGACAGACGACACGAACGGCCAGTGGGATGTGGGAACTCTCTTCTTTTATGGATCGGGGAACAACGCAGATCAGATCCTCGAATACGTGAGGATATTTCCCATCCTCCTCACGCTCCTTACTATCGTCCTCGTATACGTCTGGGCGCGCGAACTTTTTGGGAACGAGTGGGCGCTTCTTCCTGCATTCCTTTTCGGACTTTCTCCCACTGTACTCGCGCACGGACATTACGTGACGACCGATATCGCGGCGACATTCGGTTTTCTGCTTGCTACCTATGCATTCGTACGATTTTTAAACTCCCCTTCGCGCAACCGTCTTATCTGGGCGGGAATCGCACTCGGCATCGCGGAGCTCGCGAAGTTTTCCGTCGCGCTCCTCATCCCTTCTTTCGTGCTCTTCGCGGCATGCTATGCGATCGGAGAAACAATCCGGAAAAAAAACTCCGGCAACCCGGGGCGGCTGTTCCGTTTTTTCATTTCCCGCGCATGCTTACGGATCGGGCAGTTGATTCTTATCTTCCTCATCGCACTCGCCGTAATCTATGTCGTGTATTTCATCGTCACCCTGAACTACCCGGCAGAAAAACAGGTGGAAGATACAAAAGCCATACTTGCCTCTTTCAGTCCTGCGTGGGCGGGAAACTTCGTGACGCAACTCGCGGGACTCGAGATTACCAGACCGATTGCGCAATATTTTCTGGGCATCGCCATGGTGCTCCAGCGCTCAAGCGGCGGGAACACGGCATACTTCCTCGGCCACGTTTCGTCAGGCGGATGGTGGTACTACTTCCCCGTCGTCTTTCTCCTTAAGGAACCAATCCCTTCACTCATTCTCATCTTTATCGCACTTCTCACGGGACTCGCGGTACTCTTCGCGAAATCGCCCTTCGGAATGAAACGAATGCGGCGCCTCGGGGAATATCTCGGAATCCACTTCGGCGAGTTCGTCATGATCCTTACCGTTCTGCTCTACTGGCTCTACAGCATTCGCTCGCCCTTGAATATCGGGATACGACATCTTCTCCCGACGCTTCCTTTCCTTTACATTCTCGCCACCGTCGGCATACAGCGCTTGCTTCGCGGAGACGTGAAGAAACGTCTTTGGAAAATCGCAGGTGTTGTCATTCTTGCATCTTGGTATCTCGGAGAAACAGTCGCGGCGTACCCTTATTTTCTCTCTTATTTCAACGAAATCGGAGGAGGAACGGCGCAGGGATATCGGTATGTTACCGATTCGAATTACGACTGGGGACAGGATATGAAACGGCTTGCCGCATTCGTGAAGGAGCATAATATTCAAAAAATAGCCGTTGATTACTTCGGCGGCGGGGATCCGAAATATTATCTGGGCGACGATACCGTCGAACAGTGGAAATCGAGCAAAGGTGATCCGCGCATCGACGGAATCGAGTGGCTTGCGGTGTCGGTAAACACGCTCGAGAACGCAATTGCACCTACCGAGAACGGTTTTACGAGAAACACGAAAGACAGCTATGAGTGGCTCACTTCGCTCCGCCCCCCCAAAGAAGGCATGGGGCAGGTTCCCGAGCCCGACTACCGGGTGGGGACCTCGATTTTTGTGTATCACCTCTAGCGATACTCCTCCTGTCTTTCGCGAGCAGAAACACTTCCTCGCAAAAATCCTGCTCGTTCATCCTCGGAGATCCGAAAATTGCACAAACTCGACCTTATGGGACTCGAACAGTGTGCAATTTTTGATTTCCTTCGTCTTCACTCGCGGATTTTTGAACTCGTTCGTGTATGCTCACTCAAGACAGGAGGAGTATCGCTGTCGTCCATATCTAGAAAATCTCGTTTTGAAAAAAAAGAGAGTTTATTTAGGACACAAGAACAAAGCGATCATCATTCCTCAAGAGAACATCGGTCGGAGAGCGTGAAAAAAATCCCCGAGCAACTCGCGTCGCCGAGCCAGGCCCCTCGCCCATAGGGCGTGCAGGGTGGCGAGGAGCGATAAAGCGAGGTGGATTTTCACGCTTGGAGACCCTGTGAACGAGAGGAATAATGATCGCTTATAACAAGAAAATAAGACGGGCTATTGGTAATATATCCTGTTCGGGATTTGGAGATCCACGGTCTTCACCTTCGAAAAATTAAGCTTACCCGACAGACTTCTTAAGATTGAGTTCAGATTCTCCGGCACGAAATCAAGAGCGAAGAGAAACGTCGGTCCCTGCGCGATCTCCGCAGACCACGCACGGAGCGAGCTATCCTCAAGAGTCACTCGAAGAGGAACAAATCCTTCGTTTTTAAGCGTTCGTAAGGTTGAAAACATATTGTGAATCCATGAGCGGTTCGGAAAAAACGGCATCCCAAGAAGAGGCGTCCGCCGGTTCGTATCGCGAATCGTAAGAATGAGCGTCCCTTCGGCACTCGGCGCGGGAGCATACAGAACTCCCTCTTCGTCCATCAGAAAACATCCCGTCTCCGATGCTCCGCAGAGAATGCCGTATGGCGTTCGCGGTTCGACGATAATATCCACCTCTCTGGAGAAAAAATGAGGGGTAACCGTGATGCTTTTCAAATCAGGATACCGCTCCAGCTGCTTCGGCACTGAACCGAGCTCCCAGAAGAGAATGTTGTTCGGCCCGAGCCATCCGCGCCACGGCACCGTGAGCATGCGGATCGAAAGCGCCGACGTGAGCTCTTCCTTGGACAACTGCGTCGATCCCTCGAGTCTAAAATCACTCACCTTGAACCACGAGAAATGGAGTATGAAGTACGCGCACCCGATAAGAAGCATAACGAGGAGCGCGATGCCGATAATCCAGTACCACAGCGCGCGATGCGCCCGCCTCTGGCGCACCGCCGGATAATTCGATTCGTATCCTTTTTTCTGAAACATAAGCGTGATTTACTGGTACACCCTCACAGGAAATGAGTACGTATTCGTTGTAGTATTCCCTCCGACCTCCATTTGTATAGTGTAGTCCCCTTCTTTGTCCCACGCGTGATTGATAACCGTAACTTCATTCTTCACGACTGTGCCGTTGTCCGCGGCCGCTCCGTCGCCCCAATCGACCCGATAGGAACTCCCGCTATTGATCGAAAAACTCAAGGGCACCGAAACTTTTGTCATAATCGTCGCCGGCGGAGGAGGAATATAAAAAGACGAGCTCGTGGGCTGAGAGATCGTCCCGCTCGTAAAAAGAGGCGCTGCTTGCAGATACGTGTTATTCACCGTTACGGGAGAAGTTCCCTGAAGACCCGCGCCGGCATTCTGAATCGCTTCTCCCGCGCCCGAGAGCAACTTTCCCACCGTATCCCCGAGAAACGTCTTTATATTTGAGAACGTGCCACTCGCGACGTTCGTGCCGATTTCTTTTGCCTTGGATTCCGCGGCACTCCCGATGTTTTTCGAGGTCGTCTCGACGAATTTTCCCGCATCCCCCGTTCCCCACCAGTTGTTATAGGAGTACCACGCGCCGTAACCGAGGAGCCCGAGAATAACGATCCATAAAAAAACTTTGAAAATCAACTTCATTTTCTCTCATTATACCAAACAACGAGAACGCATTCCCTGCGAACCTCTATCTGCAAAAGGAGGAAGCGTTTATCCTTTGATTTCTTTCTTCCCGATGTAATCCTGAATCACCTCCGGGATTTTGATGGTCCCCTCTTTGGTCTGGTAGTTTTCGAGAAGCGAAAGAAGAGGACGCTGCGAGAATGCCGTCGCATTTAAGGTGTGTACAAACTCTTTTTTCCCGTCTTTCGTCTTGTACTTCACATTGATGCCGCGCGACTGGAAGTCGGTGGTGTTGGAGCAGGAATGCGTCTCGCGGTATCGTTCCTCGCTCGGGAACCACGCTTCGATATCGAACTGCCGCGCGTCTGTCCATCCCATGTCGCCGGTGCAAATTTCAACCACGCGATACGGAATCTCAAGCGCCTGCATGAGCTTCTCCTGAAGCGAGAGCAAAAACAGATGTTCCTCCCCCGATTGTTCCGGATGTACGAACGAGTACATCTCCACCTTGTCGAATTGATGCACTCTGAAGATTCCTTTCGTGTCTTTTCCGTACGATCCCGCTTCCCTTCTGAAACACGTCGAGAACCCGACGTAGCGCCGCGGGAGATTCTGTTCTTCGAATGTTTCGTTCAGGTGATAGGGGCCCATCGTGTGCTCGGCGCTCCCAATAAGATACAGTTCATCCTTCGGGAAGTAATACCGTTCTTCTTTCTGATCTGCCGCGAGGCGTCCCATGCCCGCATAGACATCCGGTTTAATCATGACCGGAGGCAATATCGGAGTGAACCCTTCTTTGGTTAATATATCGAACGCGAGCCGCACGATAGCGAGCTCGAGAAGCGCCATATCCCCCACGAGATATCCGAAACGGCTTCCCGAGACCTCCGATGCTTTTTTCACATTGATGATGCCGAGTCCTTCCGCAAGCGAGAGATAATCCTTGGGAACGAAATCGAATTCCGGTTTTTTTCCCACTTCGCGGAGCGTTTTGTTTTCGGTTTCGTCCTTTCCCACTGGCACGTCGGGAAAGGGAATATTCGGCAAGCGGTTCAACAGTTCTTTCCGCTTCGTCTCGGCGGTGGCGCACTCCGCCTCAAGTTCCGAGATACGCTGTTTTAAAAGCTGCGCGCGGCCTATCAGGTCCTCTTTCTGTTCCTTGGCGAGTTCCTTGCTTAGTGCATTCTGCTCCGCCTTAAGTTCATCGATCGCCTTTACCTTTCCGCGCCACGCAGTATCAAGCTGAAGAAACTTATCGACGAGCTTCTTGTCGATTTTTTTCTTCTCTACTCCTTCTTTTACCGCATCCGGATTCTCTCGGATGAAATTTACGTCTAGCATATGCCAATTTATCTTATTTTTCGAGCCATAACATTATGGCGATGAAAAATAAGCCATAATATTGAGCACCCCCCACCTTTTCCTTCCCGGATGAGGGTTCGTGTTCGACGATTGCGTTGTTTTTGAATGATGTTCATAATGCTTGGTTTGTTATTCAAAAGGTGGGGGTAAGGTTTTGTCGATCGCACAAGGTGCGATACAAAGCCCTTATTGTTCTTCTTTCATTAACGGGAAAAAGACCGCCTCCCGCATGGGCTTATCCATAATAACCGCAAAAAGACGCTCCGAGACGCCGAATCCCGCAGCGGGCGGCATCCCATACTCGAGCGCTTCCAAAAAATCTTCATCCAGCATCTGGGCTTCATTATCTCCCGCGGCGCGAAGCGCCATTTGCTCTTCGAATCTTCCGCGCTGATCCTCCGGATCGTTCAACTCGGAAAACCCTTTTCCGAGCTCCGTCCCTAATGCAACGATCTGAAAACGCTCTACGCGATCCGGTTTACCGGGAACGCGTTTTGCAAGCGGCTCGATTGCTACGGGGGGATTTATAAGAAAACAGGGCTCCGTTAAATTCGGACGGACGGTTTTTTTATAGATAAGATCAATAAGCCGTCCTTTCCCGGAATTCGGTTCGAATGGGATGCCGAGTTTCCGTGCGTGCGCTTCCAATACTTCACGCGAAACCGTTGTGAGATCGAGTGCATTGTATTTTTTGAAAACTTCGTAGTAGTCCACTTTCTTCCATTGTTTTCCCCAGTTCACCTTTTTTCCGCTATGGACCATGAGAAGCGAACCGCACGTTTTTTTGATCGTCGCCTTGAACATCTTCTCCATGAGACGCATCATATCGTCATAATCCGCATACGCCCAGTAGCACTCCATCTGCGTATAATCCTGCAGATGCTCTCGATCAATTCCTTCGTTCCTGAATATTCTTCCTATCTCGAAGACCTTCTCAAAACCCGCAACGAGCATCTTTTTCAGAGGAAGTTCGAGAGAAATACGAAGATAAAAATCCCTGTCCAGTGCATTATGATGGGTTGCGAAAGGTTCCGCTTCCGCCCCTCCCGGTACCGGCTCCAAAACGGGTGTCTCGACTTCCAAAAAGTTCTCCTGTTTCAAAAATGTACGGATAGTCCCCCAAAACACGCTTTTCTTTTTCATGAGTTCCAAAACCTCATGATTCATGATCCCGTCGAGATACCGTTTCCTCAAACGCGTTTCGATGTCTTCAAGCCCGTACCACGAATCCGGGAGAGGGCGAAGACTCTTCGTGATTATCCTCGCATTTTTGGCAACCACGCTTTTCTCGCCGCGCTTCGTTGTTATCACTCCGCCGGCAACCTCGAGGAAATCCCCCTTGTCAAGCGTTTCCTTAAGAAGCGTGAATTCTTTCGTCTCTCCCTTCTTTAAAAGCACCTGTAGTTTCCCGCTCGCATCCTCGAGATCAAGGAATATGATACCTCCTTGATCCCGCATTCCAATCACGCGCCCCGTGAGCCACACCTTTTTCTTTCCGCGGACGAACGCCGAAAATCGCGTAAGCACTTCCGCGATATGCGCCGTTCTTTTCACCTGTATCGGATATGGATCCGCCACTTCCCGATACCGTGAAAGTTTTTTACGTCGTTCTTCGATAAAATCTTCCAACATGCTAATACTATCTTACGTTTCGAGCCGTACTACGGCGATGAAACGTAAGCCATAGTATTGCGCACCGAGCACTCAACGTGAGCATCTCGGGATTCGACGATAATTGTGATGTGGTGTGATTCATGGTGTTTCTTTCGAATATCGGGGTTGAGTGCTCGGTAAGGTTTTGTGTATCGCGCTTCGCGCGATATAAAGCCCTTACTGTAT
The DNA here is from genome assembly GCA_027310235.1 of bacterium. GTDB lineage: Bacteria > Patescibacteriota > Minisyncoccia > UBA6257 > GWB1-50-10 > JAKAHD01. The sequence continues at coordinate 16,392 of DAIDBF010000008.1, forward strand.
TTTCACAATTGTATATTTGGAGATTCCCTTGGGTGTCTGCACCTCCACCGTCTCTCCGGCGTTTCTGCCCAAAAGCTCCCGTCCTAGAGGCGATTCGTTCGAAATAAGATCTTGAAACGGATCCGCCTCGTTCGATCCCACGAGCGTGTATTCCACGCGCGCACCATTTCTTTCAAGCGAAACCTTCGATCCTAATCGGACTGTCGTTCCTCCTTTCGGCTGTTCCTCGATGATCGAAGATGCCTTGAGGAGCTCCTCAAGTTGAACTATCTTCTGTTCCAGAAGCGACTGCTCTTCACGCGCGGCCTGATACTCCGCATTCTCCGAAAGATCGCCGAGATCTTTCGCGTGGCGCAGACGTTCGGAAACCGAACCGCGCCCCTCGGTCCTTAATGATTGCAACTCCGCAACGAGTGCATCGTGGCGTTCCTTCGTTAAGTATTTTTGTGCCATTCTTGTCTTACTTTTTAAGCCCATCGTTGTGGCGCGAAAAAGTAAGCCACAAGAATGAGCACCCCCCACCTTTTCCCAAAAGTGCGGGGGGTTCAACTGACCTTTTGTTTTGTTGATAATGCATATATTTGTCTAAAATTGTTTTCTAAAAGGTGGGGGGTAAGGTTTTGTCGATCGCGCTTCAAGCGGTGCGTGGAGAAGCGCGATACAAAGCCCTTATTTCTTTAATCTATTCTGATAGTACCACAAGAATATATCCCGCGCCACCGGCACGACATTCAAACTTCCCTCTCTCGCGTTCTCGATCAAGATCACAATCGCAATTTCAGGATTCTCATATGGAGCGAACCCGACGAAGAACGCGTTCGTCTTCGTATTATTTGAAACCTGCGCCGAGCCCGTTTTCGAAGCGACGTCGATCGGAAGATCATGCAGAAGATACCCCGTACCGTACGGTTTCGTAACTCCGTCGCGCATTCCCTGGCGCACGAGCGAAATGGCACGCCCCGCTTCTCCGCTCAAATCGATCCGTATCGATTCCTTGTTTTCCAAAACAACGGCTCCTTTCGGATCTTCCGCATCTTTCACGATGCGGGGCGTATATAACTTCCCGCCGTTCGCGATTGCGGTGATGTAATTCAAAAGTTCGATCGGGGTAACCGCAAAATCTCCCTGGCCTATGCTTACATTGAACGTATCCCCCAGCCGCCACGGTTCGCGCTTTGTCGCTTCTTTCCACGCGGCATCGGGAAGGAATCCCGTATCTTCACCCGGAAGATCGATGCCGGTTTTCCGATCGAGTCCGAACTTTTGCCACCACTTCTTCAACCCGGAAATACCCAGTCCGCGCTGGTCGCCGAACCCGCCGCCCACTTCGTAAAAATATACATTGCTTGAACGCGCGATCGCCGAGTACATATCCACCCATCCTTGCGGGCGCCAATCCAAAAATCTCGAGGGATTCGACGGATCGTAGGGATTCGGCACATCGAGATATCCCGGCGAATAGATCTGATGCAATGGATCCAAAATTCCATCGACGAGCGCGCCTGTCGCCACAAGCGGCTTGATCGTCGAACCGGGACTGTAACGCCCGCTCACTGCTCTGTTAAACATCGGCTCGTACTTCGCATTCAAAAATTCGCTTATGGAACCGGGATTATACGAAGGAATATTGAAAAGTGCGAGCACTTCCCCGTTCTGGGGATTCATCGCGATTCCTACTCCGACATTCCTTCCGAGTCCTTGGATTGCTGTCTGCAACCGGTTGTAAAAATAATTCTGAAAATCGCGATCGATATAGGTATTCAAACTGTCGCCGATCTCCGCTTCCCGCACCGCGCGCTCGTCCTGGATCTTCCCGCTCGCATTCCTGATAATCATCTTTTCGCCGTCAACTCCGCGGAGATACGAATCGTAAAACGCCTCGAGCCCCGCTCTCCCCATCTGATCGTCGATCACGAGATCTTGGTGTTCCGAGAGATCTTGTTCGCTCACGAGCCCCGTATACCCGATGAGGTGCGAGAATGCCAAAGGAGAAGAAGGAACTCGTTCAAACGAAGGATCCGCTTCGATGCCCGGCAGTTCCGCCGCAGTAATCGCCACAAGTTCGTCGCGGGAAATACCGTTTTTGAGCACCAATCGCGCACTCAAACTCCAGTCCCGTTCCCCGATCTTTTTTCGCACCTCGGCGGTATCGAGATTCAGAATCGTACTCACCGCGCCGATTACCTCAACCCGTCGTTCCGAATCGACGGGCAACATACTCGGCACGAGTACCACATCGAATGCCGGTTCATTCGCGACGAGCGGCTCGTGAAAACGATCGTAGATGATTCCCCGGGGCGCAACCTCGGTTTTCACGTCGCTCATGTTCAACACTGCGCGCTTTTCGTAAAACGAATGGCTAACCCCTCCCACGTATACGAGCTGCACCACAATCGCCAGGACCGCAAGGACCGCAATCAAGAGAAACCGTTTGAATACCTTATCCGCGAGCGGAATCTCGAGAAAGTCCTCCTCCGCCGCACGATCGGTCAAAATATCTTCAAGGTTAAGATCTCCCCGCATAATAGTTGCGTATCTGTTTTGTGGCGAGCCATACGAATGTTCCCAAGACCAGGTTGTAGAGCGTTTCCTCGGCCGCAATCCCAAACAGAAAGGGTGTGCCGTGCAGTGCGGCGCGTATTCCGAAGAACAGCAACGTTCCCGAAACGATAATAACGAGAAAATCGAGGAAGGGGGTACCGACGAGCTTCCGGCGGAGTACATACATTCCGAGGATAAGCAGTGAAAGTATCACGACCGGTTCGATCCAGAAACGGAATAAGAACGAGTAGAGCACGATGAAGATGCAAAGAAGTACGAGAAGCGCCCAAAAAGGAGATCGCTCACCGAAGTTTGTAGCGGTAAGAAACACGGCAAAAAAAATAAGAACCAGATTGGGCACTATTCCCGAGATCTGGAACATGCGCGTCCCTTCAAAGAAAAGAGTGAGTGCGAGTAGTGCACAAGCAATCGGAAATTTATAATACATAGTCCGTCATGAAGGGAAATTCGTTACGACAAGAACGCGATCGATGTCTTCGAACTTGAAAAGCGGATCGACCGTGGCGCGAAGCCAGAGTGCATTACTCCCCTCTCGAAAGTCGCTTGCGTTCCCCAATAAGAGATCCATGGGAAACTCCGGTGCGAGATTCAAGACGGCATCTCCCGCGGTCGTCGATGCATTTTTGGGCAGCAAATCAACGTAAGGAGTTGCACCGCCCACCAAGACGGCCTTTACCCTCCCCGCTCCCACGGAGACGGTACTTTTCCATGAAGGATCGAAGATCGTTTCGACCTCGCTCTTTGTTCTTGATACTGTTTTTATCTTCCCCAAAAGAACCTCGGGGGCCGCAAGCACCGGCATTCCTTCTTTCAGCCCGTCAGCCGATCCCGCATTAATGGAGATCGAGGCATAATCATTGAAGGGATAAAGAGAAAATACCTTTACTTCTTTTACGCGATACTTTCCCGATACAACCGAAGCATCAGAAACGAAGGTGGAGGTGGCGCATCTCACCGCGAGCGCTTCATATTCGAGATGTAGTTTTTCGAACGAACGATAATCGAAAGAAGGATCGGTTGATCCCACAAGCGCTACCCGCATGTTCGCGAAAAATCTGACAAGCGGAACGCGCCATATAAAAAGAATGGCGGCGATAAGCACGCATATCGTTACGGTGACGAAAACCCTGAACGACTTCATCCCTCACATAACATGCATCAAGCCGTGCTGCATCCATTTCCTCATGCGGCACAGACCCGAGGCATGCTGACTAAACGATCTCTTTTCTTGAGACATACGAACGTAATGCATGTTATGTGAGGGGTTCATAATACTACCTTCGAGTTGGAAAACGTATCCAGAATGTTCTTGTATTGCTCCATATTCTCCGTGATGAGTCCCGTTCCCCGCACCACGCAGAGAAGCGGTTCATCCACGAGATGCACCTTGACGCCGATCTCTTTTTCGAAAAGCTGTTCGACGCCCCGAAGCATGCTCCCCCCTCCCGAGAGATAGATACCGTTCTTGTACACGTCGCCTACGAGTTCCGGCGGAGTGACGTCGATAAGTTCCTTCAAGGTCTCGATGACCTGTTTTAAGGGCTTCGTGAGCCAGTATCTGACTTGCGTATCCCGTATTACCGCCTCCCGGGGAAGCCCCGACACCGCATCGCGCCCGCGGATCACGAGATCAAGGCGTTCACTCTGGGGTATCGCCTCACCCACGGCGATTTTTATCTCCTCCGCCGTCGGCTCGCCGATATGGAGTTTCAATTCTTCCTTTACCCCTTTTACGATTTCGTGATTCAAATAGTCGCCGGCGATTTTGAGTCGTTTCGAGACCACGATTCCGTTCATCGAGATAATCGCCATATCGGTCGTTCCCGCGCCGATATCGACGACGAGATGCGCCGTCGGCTGATTGATGTCGAGCCCGCTTCCCAGCGCGGCCGCGACCAATCGTTCGATGAGATGTACCTTGCTCACTCCCACTTCGCGGAGTAAATCCTCAACCGACTTCCGCTCCACTTCCGTCAGGTTCGTCGGAACGCTTATCACCGTTTCGGTAAACCAAGACCACGGTATGGAGTTGGATTTCAAAAACCGCTGTACCATCTCCTTCGCCATGTCGAAATCGCCGATTACGCCGTTTACCATCGGACGAAGCGCCGTCACGTGATTCGGCGTCCGGGAAAGCATTTTTTTCGCATCGCTTCCCACGGCGACGACGCGATTCGTGCGATTATTGAAGGCAACGATCGAAGGTTCATTCAAAATAATTCCGGTGCCTTTCAAATATACCTGCGTCGTATCGGTTCCGAGATCTATTCCTATGATTTTTTTGATAATCATGTTCGTTTATTCGTTGAGTATTTTCTCGAACTCTTTCAACTTTACTACCTTTACGTTTGCTTCATTTCTTCGTTTGATTTCGATTTTATCCTGCACCATTGTCTTTTCGCTCACGACAACCCGCCACGGCAATCCTATCAAATCCGCATCGAAGAACTTCTCGCCCGTCGTCGCTCTCGTTCGATCGTCGAAAAGAACCTCGACGCCGCTCTTTACAAGTTCATCATACACGTTCGTCCCGAATTGCTGAAGTTCCGGCGTCGCTTCTCCAATCTGGAGGAGGTGCGCCTGAAATGGTGCGACCGATTCCGGCCAGACAATTCCTTTCTCGTCGTGATGTACCTCAACAATCGTACCCATCAGGCGATCGACACCGATCCCGTAGGATCCCATAACGACGGGGGTCATTTTTCCCTGCGCGTCTTTGTAGGTGAACCCGACGGGTTCCGAAAACTTCGTACCGAGTTTGAAGATATTCCCTACCTCGACGGTCTTCACCTTATCGATAACGCCGCTTTGGCACTTCGGACAGGGACTTTTCGCCTTCAGTTTCGAAATCTCCTTGTTCTGCGCGAACCCGCACAAACGGCAGAGAAATGTCTCATCCTCTCCCGCGTCGGTCTCCACCATAAACTCGTGCGAATACTCCTTGGTGAAATCGCCTCCCGAGGCTTCCGTAATATATGATTTGAGTCCTGCACGGGTGAATATCTTGAGATACGCCTTTTTCGCTTCTTCATAAAACTCGGCAAGCGACGCCTCGTCGGTATGAAAACTGTAGAGATCCTTCATGGTAAACTCGCGTCCGCGAAGTAGTCCCGACTTCGCACGCGGTTCATCCCGATACTTCGTCTGAATTTGATACACCGTACGCGGCAGGTCGGCATAAGAATCAATAACCGTCTTCCCGATAACCGCCATGATCTCCTCATGCGTCGGCCCGAGACCCACTTCGCGTCCCGAGTGATCCTTGAACTGGTACATAATCTTCGCCATCCCCTCCCATCTTCCCGTCGCATCCCACACTGAGCGCGGATGAAGCGCGGGCATGAGAATTTCCGCGGATCCCAAGGCATTCATCTCTTCTTCGATGATGCGGATGACCTTCTCGCGAACACGCCATCCCAAGGGCAAATAGGAATATACCCCCGCCATCAATTTCTCAACGAAGTTGCCCCGAATAAGGAGCTGGGCATTTATTGCGACCTCATCCCTTGGGAAGTCCTTCTGGGTTCTGAAAAACAATTGCGACTGCCGCATATAAGGGAGATTGTACCAGAGGTTTTTCCCTGTTACAAATAAGAAGGAATAAAAATCTATCGAGGCCGGGCCTCCTTAATATTGAACTCCCACTACCTCCCTTTAATAGCACGCCTCACAACCACAACGCCTTCGGGTCGGGGCTCCGACCTCCGACATATTCGTCGGAGCGTCGGAGTACACCCTCATTATATTATCTCGGCTTGGTAACATGATTCACAATATATTATTTCCTTTCGATCCGGAGCGTAGGAGGTCTCGAACTCGTTAGGACATGATTCGTTTCCATGAAAATGAGAGGCTGTGTTCCGATACCCGTTTTTCTTCGTTGAAGATTCTGAGGATAAACACTGACATCGCCGGAGCCACAGTCGATAAGGTTGCCGATCGGCGCGACGTTCGGCAAAGCCACATTGAGGGCACTTTCGCGGGAGTGGCAGATTGAATCGCTTATAGAATTGAAGCTCGGCTGGGATAATTCGATAGTTCCTTCCACACAAGACGCAACTTAAAATCTCCTTCGAAATATTTTCTGTAACATCCTTGATATTGTCAGGAATCTTATCCGACGAAAGTGTTTCTTTCCTGGTTGTATATTGGAAATCGCTTTGCCATCCATATCCCAACTCTCGCGCGTGAGATTCTTCGAGAGGATAGTGATCATGCGCAACGGTCTCATTATACGCAAACGTGGAGAATGCCGCCCCCGGATGTTTTTCCAACTCTCCTCTCCTCTCGCAATCGGCAAGAATACGCGTATATTCATCTTTCGTATATTGTTTGTTCAGCAAACAGTATTCTTTCTTTTTCAGCCCTGTGGAAGCCGTACAGCTTGAACAGGTAATGAGACTATCGCAGTATGAGCAGTCCGCTGAATTTGCCAGATTGAAACAAAACTTAAGATTGGTACCTCCCTTGATCACGGAGCAAGCATAGAAAAATTCTACCGGCTCTACGCCAATCGAGTAGGAGTACATACCGCGACCGGAATTCAAAATGCTCGCCACCGATTTAACATCCTTCACATTAAAACCGTCAAAGCACCAGTGTGCGTTATTAGTCCCTTCAAGATAATTTCCTTCGATGTTGTTTGACTTCAAAATAAAAGCAAAGCGTCGCAGTGCCTTTTTCTTTATCTCAAAATATCGTTTCTCCTGCTCATGGTGATTCACCCAACCACCCGCGAATGCTTCGGATTTTATCTTCTCAAACTCTTCTTTGGATACTTGTCTGTTGAAGGCATACCAAGATTTATTTCTCAGATTCCAGGAAAAAATACAGTTAGAACACCCCTTAAGATCATAACTAAAATAACACTCCGAGCAATCCGAGGAATCCTGCAAATAGGCGCAACGAAAACATTTTGATACATCAATACAGTACGCTAAGAGTTCGCTTTCAACCGCTTTACTCGATGCAATAACGTCCTTCACGTTATTAATCCACATCGAATAGATACCATTCTCACATCCCGCCACCAAGTAACTAAAATAAACATCTTTGGAACTACGGACGTGGTTTCCATAATCACAATTCGTAGAATTGATGATAATGAGCGCCTCTCGTGGAACCCTTAACTGAAGCTCTTTGAATTGATCGAGAAGTGGCTTTTCCAGATCATAGTCAGTGGCATAATCGGTGCCATCCCATCCATCCGACCACCAGCAATCATGACACCATACCACGTAAGGAGATGAGGGATGATACATAGAAAGAATCGGCTTTTTACAATGTGCACATGTGCTCTTATAGAGATTGCGCTCGTTGCGCCACGCCATAACACTGCCTACTCCGCATATAGAACAAAGCACGGGCGGCTGAACCTTCATTTGTCTGCAAAAATCTACATCCTCGGGCTCAAGCACAAAGGAGTTTTTGCAATTCTGACACTTTCTTGTTTCCGAGTTCATGCGATGTTTTTCAATCTATCGAGGCCGGGCCTCGATAATATTGTGGATAACTCAAGATTTCCTCTTATGCGAAGTGAATGCCGCCTCGACGAGCATCTCGAGAAGTTTTTGGAAAGAAATTCCATACGTATGCGCCGCCTTGGGAAGCAGGCTTTCACTCGTAAGCCCGGGAATCGTATTGATTTCGAGTACATAGATCTTCCCGTCCTTGCCTACCATCATGTCCGTCCTCGAGAATCCCCTACATCCCGTAAGCCGATGGGACTTGAGAGCGATGTTTCGAAACTCCCTCAAGTATGACTCGGGAAACCGCGCCGGCGTTATCTCATCCGATCCGCCCGACTCATACTTAGCTTTGTAATCGAAGAAATGACTTACTCGCGGCACGATTTCCGTAGGCGGAAGCGCAAACGCCGAACCGTGTGTTCCATGATCGATAACGCCGCACGTAACTTCCCTCCCCAAAATTAAGGGTTGTACCAATACATCTTTATATGTTTCGGCGGCTTCGCGAAGCACCCTACGAAGCGATTCTTCATCTTTTACGATCTCCACGCCGATACTCGAACCTCCCGCATTCGGCTTCACTACCCAAGGTTTCTCGAGATACCACGTTATTCTTTGTACCACCTCATCTTCGTGTTTTTTGAAATCATTTACCCCGTTACTCCCCGCAGCATAACGTGAGGTTCCTCCTTTCAAAGAATCTTTATTTATTTCCTCCTTATTATCAGAAAACTTTGATTGTCGGGGAGTAACGGGGTGAAGATGGAAATGAAGTGTGGGAGGAATCATAAGCCCTGCGTCGCGGAACAGCCGGAGCGAAAGAAACTTATTCATGCCGAGCGCACTCGAGAGTTTCCCCGAGCCCGTATACGGAATCGATGCCTCCTCCAAAATCGCTTGTATCGTACCATCCTCGCCGTACGCGCCGTGCATCGCGATAAACGCGACGTCAAAGCGGTTCGGAAGCTCTTCCGGAGGAAATGGCCACTCACCTTTTTTATCAATGGTAATAATCTCCGCGGTAAACTTCTCAGAATCAAAGCTCTTCAAAACATTCTCTCCCGTCATTAGTGACACTTCGTACTCCGAAGAAGGCCCTCCCACGAGGATCGCAACCCTTATTTTCATCTCATCTTTTCCCTCCGGTCCCATACCTTCATTGTACTACAGTAAGAGGAATCTCTCCCACTCCCTCACGAGCAGAAACGTTCGCTCGCAGGAATTCACCTCGTTCGTCCTTGCACCCGCGGCAATTATGCAAACTCGACCTTATGGGACTCGGACAGTGCATAATTGCTCGTGTGCGTCGTCCTCACTCGGGAATTCCTCAACTCTCTCACGTATGCTCGTGAAGGAGGAAAGAGATTCCTCTCGAAATTTCCACCAAATCCAACAAAAAATTTCTCTCCTTCTCGATGGACGAGCACCGCGTTCCTCCGAACGATGTTCATTCCTCCGTCCCCAACAAAAACCACCAGAGTTTTTCCCCTTTTCCGAGCACGCCTTATGGAGCGAGTATAAGAACTTTTGCCCGAGCCGACGCAGGAAATAGGAGGCACGCACTGTCCGAATCCCGAAGCGAAGCGGAGGTTGAGTTGCGCGCTCCCGTTCATTTCCCAGGATGCGAGGCAAGGAGTTCTGCGAGCGGAATACTGCGTGCGAGGGGAAGGAGAAAAACTCACTTCCAAAACCTCGTGATGTCCTGCACCGTCACCAAAACCATAAGCACAAGAAGTGCCGCAAACCCAATACCATTCACCGCAAGTTCAATCTTCCTCGGAACAGGGCTTCCTTTTATTTTTTCGATGAGAAGGAAAAGAATGCGTCCCCCATCGAGCGCGGGAAATGGAATTAAGTTAATAACGACGAGATTGACGGAAATCAAAGCGAGAAGCTGCAAAAAATATACAAACCCGAGCGCGGTCGCCTGGCTCGCCAAGAACACAATACCGACCGGACCCGCAACTTCCTTAAGTATGCCCGGCGTAGTGAAAATACCGACGATGAGACGGAATAAGCTTACCGCGATAAGCACGAGTGCTCCCCACGCTTCCTTCAGTCCCGTAAGAAGCGCCTGAAAAAACGGCTGAGAATCAAACCCGACCTCTGCCAAGCCCACTCCGAGCGCCCCTTCCCCTATGGGAGGGTTTTCTCTCTTCTCCATTGAAAACGTATATGATTCGGTGCCTCGAAGCACGGTGAGCGTAACCTCGGAAGTTAAACTTGCCTTTACGCCGTTAATAAACGCCGTCGCGTCGATAGGATCCGCCAAGCGCATACCTCCAATGGATGCTTCGGTGATAATGTCTCCGCTCTGTGCTCCCGCAGTCGCGGCGGGCGAATTACTCGAAACATCGGCGATCGCAAGATGCCTCGGGGCGCCCACCATGAATACAATCGAAAACAAAAGCCATCCGATCACGAAGTTCATACATACCCCCGCAATAAGCACCGGAAGACGTTTCCGGAACGGTTGGTTTTGGAATCCATCTTTCGACTTCGTCTCCCCTTCCTCTCCGAAAAGCTTCACGAACCCTCCGAATGGAATGAGATTGACACTATAAAGCGTTTTCCCTATTTTCTTCCCGAAAAGGCGCGGGGGAAATCCAAAGCCGAACTCCTCGACTCTCATTTTAAAGAGCTTCGCAAAAAGAAAATGCCCCGCTTCATGCACGAACACAAGAAGCGCGAGTCCCGCAATTACGAGTATGATTGTCATACGTTATTCCGCTATTTCTTGTATCTTCTTCGAGACGGCTTCCTCGATCATTCCGTTCAACTTCTCAACCTCCTTTTGCACCTCTTCTTTCGCCTTAAATTTCCTGTCCTCGCTTAACTCTCCGGATTCGAAAAGTTCCTCCACCATCTTCATCACCTCGTCGCGAACGTGCCGCACCTCGATACGGTGTTCTTCTGCAACTTTCTTCACGTGCTTCACTAATTCGTCGCGCCGTTCCTGACTCAACTCAGGAAGGAAAATGCGCACATTGTTCCCGTCGACATTCGCCGAGACGTTCAAGGAAGACGACTCGATCGTTTTTACGATCCCCGGGATCGCCGCTTTGTCCCATACTTGGATGAAAAGTTCGCGCGGCGGCTGAACGCCGATCGATCCTACTTGTTTCAAGGGAACCATCTGCTCGTAATACGAAACCCTGATGTCCTCAAGGAGCGCGGGAGAAGGACGGCCCGTACGGACTCCTCCTAGGGCTTTTTTCAAATCCTCCACGATTCCCTTTCCTTTGTGCGTGATAAGTTCGAGATAAGTCATGAGACGGTTTTTAACAATTCTTGTATCGCCTTTTTCTGTAAGTTCATATTCACATTATAGCGCGTGATGAGTGATTTGCGCCAAAGGAGTTTCCGCAAGAGCCCCGCATACTTCTTCCGATCTTTGCGCCATAGCGCAAGAATCGAACGCTCGAGAAATGCGCGACAATCATCTTCTTCCCCTCCTTGCTCCTCCGCTTGAAGCGCGCTTCCCAGTCGCCCGAATGAGAGCGATGCCCGCCGTTCCGCTTCCTTCGGGGTAACATCATACGCTTCGGCAAGAACCTTCGCAACTTCTTGTTTCGCCATTCTTCTGAAATAGATCTGCTGCACGCGGGAGCGAAGTGGAGGGAGAAGCATCTGAGGATCCTCCGCAACAAGGAGGATGAGTGAAGAAACAGGCGGCTCTTCCACAATTTTCAAGAGCGCGCTTTGCGCTTCGTTCGTAAGCAGGTTCACATCGGGAATAATGATGGTACGCCGCGGAGATCGAAATGGTTTCTGAAACAGGAACTCCTTCACGAAGCGAGCCGCATCTACTCCTATAGTCGCTTCTCCTTCTTCAGGAATGAGTATATGCGCATCAAGAAGCGGCGAGGGCGTCTCCTCGAATGCGCCCGTCTCAAGCGCATAAGCGAGCAACTTGGCGCACGTCGCCTTCCCGATGCCTTTATCACCGTAAAAAAGATACGCGTGGCCAAGCGTGCCATCCTTTATTTGCCGAGAGAGCGCGCGAAGAATCTCCTCGTGTCCGAAAAGCCGCGCCTTGGCTTTATCTCTTGTTGAGAAGCGTTCGCTTGTAGACATCAAGATGATTCAAAATAATGGCGGTTCCTTTGGCCACGCACAAAATGGGGTCTTCCGCGACGTACGCGGCGACGCCGAGGGATCGTTTGAAGAACTCCTCGAGATCCCTGAGCTGCGCGCTTCCGCCAGAAAGGATGATCCCCTTTTCCATGATGTCGGCCGCGAGCTCGGGAGGCGTCACGTTAAAGACGGATTGTACCGCACTCATGATATCGACAAGATGCGGATTCACCGCTTCGGCAATCTCGTTCGAGCTAACAAGAAGATCCTTGGGAAGTCCGGACGCGAGATCTCTCCCGCGGATTTTCATTTCCGTCTTCGTCCTGTTCGGAAGCGCCGTGCCGATCGAAATTTTTATATTCTCGGCAGTCGTGTCTCCGATCGCGAGCCCGAACTTCTTCTTCACGTAATCGGAGATCGATTGATCGAAGCGGTTCCCCGCGACGCGCACGCTCGCCCACGTCACGATGCCTCCCAAAGAGATTACCGCGACTTCGGTCGTGCCGCCGCCTATATTTACGATCATGTTTCCCTCTGCGGAGTGGATCGGGATGCCCGCACCGAGTGCGGCAAGAAGCGGCTCTTTTACGAGATATATCTCCTTCGCTCCCGCTTCCTTCGCCGCGTTCATCACGGCGCGATACTCCGTCGAGGTGATGCCCGCCGGAACCGAGATCACCACCTCGGGACGAAACACGTTGAAGGGCCCCACACTCTTCGAGATGAAATAGCGTAGCATCGCTTGCGTAATGTAATACTCGGCGATCACGCCGTCTTTCAAGGGCTTGTAGGTCACGATATCATCCGGCGTGCGTCCCACCATTTCTTTCGCTTCCGCTCCTACTGCAAGCACGCTGTTGTCGGGTCTTCGAAGCGCAACCGCCGTCGGTTCGTTTATCACGATGCCTCGATTCGGAAGAAACACGAGCGTATTCGTGGTTCCGAGATCGATTCCTATCTTTCTGGTAAACATAAAGGTTTCGTTAGCTGATACATAGACATTAGCGAAAAACAGCCCCCAATGCAACCAAGAGAGATATTGATCATATAATAGTCGTACCGCATTCCTCCTCACCTCGGGCGCTCCGGGCTGCTTGGCCAAGTCTTACCCTCGTTCGGAGGAACGCGGTACGGAGAAAACCAAATATTGCCTCGGAAACACTCTTTCAGTATAGTGATACACGAATGAGTCCCGCACCTTTTGAGGATTGTGGGAGTTAAGCGTAAGGTTAGAGTAAGATGCAACAAACGAAAAATGTCGTAAATAACCAGAGGATGATGCGCTTCGTAAGAAGCGTGATCCTCTAAAGGTGCGGGATGAGCACGACACTACGAAGAGTCCTCTTCTACTTCTTTATCCTTATATTCTTGGTGCTTGGCGCCTATCTTCTCATAACGGCGCAGGGCCTTACCTTCGATTTTCAAAATTTTCAATTCGTGAAAACCGGAGCTCTTTTCTTGAAATTTAATCCCTCGGATGCTTCGCTGTTCCTGAACGGAAAGCCGAAAGAAATCTCCCGTGGATTCGTGATCCCGAGCGTTCTCATCACCGATCTTCGCCCCGGCGCATATCGTCTCGAACTCCGAAAAAAGGGATATGCAACGTGGGAAAAAAATCTTGACGTGAAATCGGGACTGGTAACCGCCGCCACACACATCGAACTTTGGCCCGCCACTTCCGCGTTTAAAAGTGTGCTCCAAAACCCCGTATCCGATTTCTGGATGACGAACAAAGGAGCAGTACTTTTTTATCCCGACCGTACGCTTCATTTCGATGGCGTCACGCTTCGAGGAAACACTATCGCGGCAAGCGACGAAAACTCGAATCTCGTCGTCACGAAGAGCGGGAATACCTATTTTCTGATCGACCTTGAGGAGCCCGAAACCGCCACGAATCTCTCTTCCCTCTTTGCTTCGCTTGAAACAAGCACATTTAACCTCACGAAAGCGGAAACTATACAAACTATCCTTTTTCACCCCTTCAGCGGATCGAAGCTTCTTATCACAACTCCCAAAAACCTCTTTTCGTTCGACATGAAACGGGTGCGCCTCGAGAAGCTTCTTATTTCCTCTTCCACCGTCTCCACCGCGGTAAGCGACAATGAAGCGTTGCTACTCGATAATAAAGGAACACTTTCCGTCTATAATCTTCTCCTCCAGACGAAGAATGAGTATCCTCTTGCCGTTACCCACGTTAAGAAGATGACGACAAGTCCGAGCGGAGATACGGTATTTATTTTGAAAGAGAACGGCGATCTCATTCAATATGATAGGAGTTCTCGTGCAACTTCAACGCTCGCGGAAAACGTGAAATCATATTATCTCTCTCCCGGCGAAGAACGCATGGCACTCATCCAAAATGACGGATCGCTCTCCTTGCTCGCGCTCAAGGATTACCGCAGTGACACCGACGTGGTGGAAGGTACGAGTTGGGATGTTCCGTTGTACAAGAATGCGGCTCCGGAATTGTTTTTCTGGCTCAGTGATTTTCCTAATTACGGACTTGTCACTACGACCGATGGCACACTTCTCGTCGTCGAACTTGACGGAAGAACTCCTATGAATGTCTACAAATTCGCGGAAACGATTAAAAAGACGGTTCCCTCGGGAGCGACGTTGTATCTTCTCAAAAACGACGGCACCCTCGTCGAGACGACGCTAGGAGAGTAAAAATTCTTTCTCCTCGAGGAAGTGAGGAGGAAGAATTTTTGGGAATGTATGTTGTTACTACTCTCCAAAATATACCTTTTTCAGTCGCTCATCGTTTCGTATCTCGTTCGGAACTCCTTCAAGATATTTTTCTCCATCGACAAGCACAACAACGCGATCGGCAATATCAAAAAGGAACTTCAAATCATGTTCTACGATAATCGCCGTGTGACCGTGCTCTTTTACAAGTTTTTTGATAATCTCGGAAAGTTTGCTCTTTAAGATCGGTGCAACACCGGCGGTAGGCTCATCTACTAAGAGGAGATTTCCTTTCGAAAGCCGAAGGCGAGTAAGCTCAAGGAGCCGCAGTTGGCCCCCGGAAAGCAATCCCGCAACCAGATTCCTGTGGGGCAAAAGATCCACGTCTTCGAGCGCTTTTTTGATTTCCGTATCCATCTTCTTTCGATATTTTGAAGAAAAAGCCCACCACCAAGGATACTGTTCCGCGCGCTCAATCGCGATTATCAGATTTTCTTCTACCGTCATGTCTCGGAACACACCCGCGTGCTGGAAACTCCGATTTATCCCGAGACGCGCTCGAGTATACGCCTCCAAATCCATTATATCCTCTCCCCGAAAAGTAATGATCCCCTCTTCCAAAGAGAGGAACCCGGAAAGTGCATTTAAGAGTGTGGTTTTCCCGCACCCGTTCGGACCGATTATACCGACGATCTCCCCTTCCTGAACCTCGAACGAAACATCGTGAAGGATGGGTCTTTTTCCGATTCGGACATGTAGATGTTCGACTGAAAGAAGTTGTTTTGTTGCGTCTTCCATATCCGTTTAGATAGAACGTTTTTCAGAAGTATAACCGGACGATAAACGACGTACAAGCACGATGAGAAAGCACGAATAAAAAAGAAGGCGTAAATGCCCGATTATTGTTGAGGGAAACGGGAAAAATCTTAAAATCTCGGGGAGAAGAGTAACAAAAAGGGTTGCGATTGCCATCCAACGAATCCTCGGCCGCATCGCAAGAATGCTTATAGTGAGCATAGGAAGCAAGAGTGGAATTCCTCCCAAGGTCGGATCCAAAAACTGGATGCGCCAGATTACTACAATTCCCCCAACCGCGCTCACGAACGAAGCAAATATGATAACAAGAGAACCGACAGTACGGGAATTACACCCTAATGAATCGAGGAGGGTAGTATCTTCCTTATGAGCCTGAAGCATCCGTCCTAAAGGAGATTTTAGTACAAAATACTCAGAGAGAAGGAATACGATCGCTATAACACCTTCCAGAACCACAAGCGTCAAAAGACTCGAGAGAAATGCCGGTTTTGGGACTCCGGCAATGCCGAGCACCCCGCCGGTAACGGAATCCCATGAACGCAGAAGCGCATCAAATGCAAGTACGCTCGCAAGAGTGAATACCACGAATGTATCGCTTGAAAGGCGCCGATAGAGCAGTGAGAAGAGAACTCCTAAAACCAAAGAAGAGAAGAGAGCCGCTATGATAGCAAGCGAAATGGCGACTCCTCCTTTTCCCAAAATAGTGAAGGTATATGCACTCAAAGAAAACGAAACGGGGAAGCCGAGAAAAAGAATCCCTGCAATGGAGATCGAGAGATGCTGCCCTGTTTCGATTATTAGATTCTCAAAAAATCTCGCGATTTGTGTGTAGAAGTATCCCATTTTTCATTAACTTTTTCTGCTTTCACGTACGAAGAGACCGTTCGGACGAAGACCTAGTAAAATAGAAGCTACTGCAAACACCAATACCATCTTCCAATTCAAGGAAACGCCCTCAAGAGAACCTATTATAGTTTCGGGGATAAGTACCACAAGATAGGAAGCAATCACGGTTCCCCTGATATCGGAAACACCTCCGACGAGAAACGCGATAAAAGCCATGATAATAAGCTGGAACCCCATCGTCGGCGTGAGCGCTGTATTCAAACCCGCAAGAATCCCGATTGCCCCGGCGATAAAACTCCCGACTATGTAAACCAAAAATCGTACTTTCTTTGAGTCTACTCCGGAACTTTCCGCAGAGAACGAATTTTCCGCGATAGCCCTTAACATCCTCCCCCATGGGGTAAAGTGAACGAAGAAGAATAAAAGAACAGCAATCATGACCCCAAAACATATCGTGATGAGTCCGGGGATGGGAATTTGGAACACACCGAATTCATAAACGGGCAGGATGCCCGGAATTATGTTCTTTCCATCAGTACCAAAGACGATTGATATCAGTGATTCAAGCACGATCGCAAAAGAGAAGCTCGTAAGGAGTGCAAAAAGATGCTCCTGTTTCCTCGTGAGCCGCTCATTCAAAAGAAAATTTATAATCCCCAGAACAACGGAAACACCTATCGTCAGAAGAATTGTCCACACAATTTGGAGATGCGCTGAAATACTAAAATAGAGTGCATAAGCGATTCCCGCTCCTATGGCTCCAAGAGCAAAATTTTGCACCTTACTCACCGAATATACAAGGAAAAGCGCAAGTGCCAGTAATAGCACTTGCGTTCCCATAACAAAACTATAAATCAGGATCTGCACCATATAATCCAGATCGCTTTGTAGTTATTGTTCACTCTGAAGCACCGCTTTCCCGTTTTGAATCAAATATTTTCCGCTCAAAGTGATACGTACGAAGTTGTGCCCATCAAACGCGATATCACCGATATGTCCCTTAAATCTCCCGCGTGAGAGATCATTCAGAACTTTCTCGGCATCGTTACCGTCTTTTGTAATCAAGCTGGTAATAAGGTCTACGGCGTCGAGCGTAGAAGCGGTGTAATAATGACCAAGGTCATTCAGAGTACCGCCTTGGTCTTTATTTATCGCTTCCTCGATTGCGAGAAGTTCTGGAGAGTTCACGTTTGGGGCATCAATAACGATCATCCCCTCGGTGAAATTTCCCGCAGGGGCGCGCCCCGAATCAAGAAGATACGCGAGCTGGCCAAAGAGTTTATATCCTGTCCATGCCTTCATTTCCGCAAGCTGCCGAATAAGGTTCTCCGCAGTGACTCCTGGATTAGGATTGAGAAGCACAGCATCAGGGCTTGCTTGGCGCACTTTTTCGAGCGTGCTCCTGAAATCAGAAGTTCCCTTCGGGAACGTCTCGTTTGCCACGACACTCACCGACGGATAGTTCTTGATATCTTCAAGAAATGTATCCCGGATCCCGATGTTATACTCGTTCTGCTCAGTAATAACTGCCACCTTTTTATATGAACTCAATGCCTTTGCGAGATCCTCGCCGGTCTTTTTATCCGAGTAAGAAAGCGAAAGGGTGTATTTTCCGATCCCTTCGATTTTCGGGTTTGAAGAACCCGGGGAAAGCACGAGAACCTGACTCTGGTCCGCAAGCGGAGCCATACTCATCGTCTCCGAAGAACAAAGACCTCCGATAATGAACTTCACTCCATCAATACTGGTGAGCTTCTGAAATGCATTCACTGCATCATTCCCTGCACACTTTCCGTCCTCATAGACTACCTCAAACTTGGTTCCGTTCTCGCCCGCAGCTTCGTTTATTTGCTTCACGCGATAAAGAGCTATTTTCTGCATCTCCTGCCCCAGAACAGCCGCATCTCCGCTTAATGGCGCGACAAAACCAATCTTCACTGTTTTTCCCGCGACTGACGAAGGATTGGGACTGCCAGTCGCCGCGAAATATATCGCGATTACCACTACAACAAGTCCTACTACCCACCACAAACTTTTATTCGATTTTTGTTCCATTTTTTTATTTTTTTTTGACCTTTGTAATGGTCTTATCATCCCACTTGAGAAAAGGAACGTCAATGTAAACTGTGGATAAGGGAGGGGGCGAGTTTTGTTTTGTTTTCCCTCATCTCGCACAAAGCTCCGTTTGGAGCACTCCTCCTCGTCACTCCTCGGGAAATGAATGGAACTACTTGAGTTTACACTAAGTTATTTAGCTATGGCTAAATAACTTAGTGTAAACTCACATAAGGGCTGTTTTATTTTTACCATCGCCCACTCCTCACAACGGTGGCGCAACAAAAAATCCCCTTTCGGGGACTTTTTTGTTAACGTTTGCGCCACTGCTGAGGTCTTCGTGCTTTTCGTAAACCGTATTTCTTGCGTTCCACTTTGCGGGGATCGCGTTTCAAGTATCCGAGTGATTTCAGTTTCGAGCGCCAGATGGGATTCATCGCAACGAGCGCTCGCGCGAGTCCCAGTCGGATCGCCTTCGATTGTGCATTCACTCCTCCTCCTTTTACGATCGCCGTTGCATAGTACTCTTTCAAAGAAAGCGCCTCGAACGGTGCGCGCACGACTGCCTGGTACTTTGCGAGAGGAAAGTACTCAGAGAAGCTCTTTCCATTCACGGCCATCTCCGGCTCCTTGCCCGCTTTCGATCTGCCGGTAAAAAGACGCACGCGCGCAACGGCGGTCTTTCTCCTGCCTACCGCTTCGATATAGCGCTCCTTCGAAGCTCCCGTTTCCTTCGGTTTTTTCACCTTCTTCGATTGTTCCGTTTTCGTGGTTTTTGTCGGCATAGGTTCGTTATAATTCGATGGTTAACCGCTTCATCCGTCTCACGTTCAGGCGATTTTTGGGAAGCATGAGCTTCACCGCGTGACGTATGACCCACGCGGGATCCTTGGCGAATTTTTCCTCGTACCGCTCTTCTTTCAAATGACCGAGAGGACCCGAGTGATGATAGTATTTCTTTTGCTGCGTTTTCCTTCCCGTCACCATGATCTTCGACGCGTTCTTGAGAAGCACGGAGTCACTCCCCTCTTTCTGGGGGTCATAGGAAGGACTCTTTTTCCCCTGGAGAACGAGTGCTATCTCGGAAGCTATTCTTCCCAACGGTTTGTGTTTTGCATCGATAGTGTACTGCATACTTTAAACTTGAAACAATAAACTGGAAACTATTTTATAAACTCTATCGTGACCATCTTCGAACCGTCATGTTTTCTCGCGACGGCCTGTTTTACGATCCTTGTATATCCTCCCTTCCGCGCCGCATAACGGGGCGCAAGTTCGTGATACACTTTATATGCCGCGGCCTTGGGAAGATATTTAAGAAGCAGTTTCATTCCCGCAAGGTTCTGTTTTTTCCCGTAGGTCACGTATCGTTCCGCAACCATACGGATTTCTTTCGCCCTCGCTTCCGTCGTACGGATGCGTTCGTGACGTACGAGATTGTTCGCGAGCACTTTTAAGAAGGACTTTCTCGGTCCTCGTTTCAAACCAAATTTTCTTCCTTTGTTTAAATGACGCATGCCAATACTATCTTGCGTTTCGAGCCGTACTACGGCGATGAAACGTAAGCCATAGTATTGCGCACCGAGCACTCAACGTGAGTGATTCGGGATTCGACGATAGTTGTGATGTGGTGTGATTCATGGTGTTTCTTTCGAATATCGTGGTTGAGTGCTCGGTAAGGTTTTGTGTATCGCGCTTCGCGCGATATAAAGCCCTTACTTCTTCTTTTTCGTCTTCTTCTCCGTCTCTCCCTCTTCTTTCTCTGCGCTTTTCGGAACGGCGGGGATTACTTCAATCGCGCTCAGTTTCTCGAAGTGATCTTTCAAAATATTCGTCGCCTTATGAAGCGCCTCAGAAGGGCTGATCGAGCCATCCGTCGCTATCTCGAGTTCCAGGCGGTTATAATCGGTACGATCGCCTACACGCATGTCTTCCACCTTAAAGGCGACACGAACCACCGGAGAGAAGATCGCGTCCAGAACAATCGTTCCCACGAAAAGACGCTCCAAGCGATGCGCTTCCGAAATGACGTAGCCAAGCCCTTTTTCAACCGTGAGTTCTATATCAAGATCTGCGTTCTTTTTCGTAAGCGTCGCGAGATGCAAATTGTTATTGATAACTTGCACGAACGTAGTCGATTGAATATCGGCGGCAGTAACTTCCCGCTCCCCTTTCACGCGGAGCGAAAGCGTCTGCGGTTCGTCGGCATCAAAAATAAATCTTATTTTTTTCAGATTGAGCGAGAACTCAACGACATCTTCCATCATCCCCGGAATCGTCGAAAATTCATGATCCGCTCCTTTTATTTTGATCTGTGTGATTGCCGCACCGGGAAGCGACGACAAAAGCGTGCGACGCAACGCATTACCGAGCGTCGTTCCATAGCCGGTATACAATCCTTCGATGTGAAACACACCGATGTTCTTGTTCTCGGAGACCTTCTTTACGACTACCGTTTCGCTTAAATGAGAGTATTTCATACTGTATGAGCCCTTGTTACCGGGCAAAAAATTGAACGACCAAGTTTATATCAAATGGTAATTGTAACCCTTCGAGCGGCGGGTTCGAAACGCACTTTCCCTCGAGCTGCTCCGGTTTGAGTTCGAGCCACGAAGGTGCCGAATATTCCTTGAGGCGAACATGGATATCCTCGAAGAGCTTCGAGTCCCGCGACTCCGGACGGATACGTACGACATCTCCTATTCTCACACGAAATGAAGGAATTGTCACTTTTCTTCCGTTCACAAGGATGTGCCCGTGCGAGACAAGCTGGCGGGCGATGCGGGGCGATTTCGCAAATCCCATGAGAAACACGACGTGGTCCAACCGCGTCTCGAGCCGAAGCAGGATGTCTTCCTGCGAATGGTGGGAGAACAAGTTTTGCATCTGGCGGTTGTTGAAACCGTACGAAAGCTGAGCTTTCTGTTTTTCCTGAAGCTGACGCCCGTAATCGGAGACCATCCGACGATGTTTCTGTCCGTGCATCCCGGGACGGTACGGATGACGCACCATCGCGCACTTCGGCGAATTACAACGATCCGCTTTGACAAAAAGCTTTACCCCGAGGGATCGTTCTTTTTTTTCCTTAATGCTTCTCATAGCTATACTCTCCTTGTTTTTCGCGGACGAGGTCCGTTATGCGGGATCGGCGTTACATCCCTGATTGCAATGATATTCAATCCCCTTGCAGCAAAGGATCGGATCGCGGAATCTCTTCCGCTTCCCACGCCGCGTATGCGGATCTCCACTGTCGAGGGGCCGGTTTTCTCTATCTTCTGAGCGATCGCTTCCGCAACTTTCGATGCGGCAAACGGCGTTGCTTTCTTCGGACCGGAAAATCCGAGCGATCCCGCAGACATCCACGCAATTACTTTTCCCTGCATATCGGTCACGGTGATGATCGTATTGTTATAGCTCGTTTGGATATAGATTCTCCCCTGTTCCACGCGCGATTTTCCTCCCGTACTTGCCTGTTTGGCAACGGTGCTTTCCATCGACTCATTCTCTTTAATGAGTTCTTCTTTCGATTTTTGGATTACTTTCTTCTTACCCATACCTTAATTTTTAATTTAAAATTTTTAATCAAATCTTAATATTTTAAAACTAAAAATTTCATCATTTAAAATTGAATAAAAATTTCAAATTAAGAATTACAAATTTATTATTTAAGCTCCACCTTTCTCTTTCCGCTTCCGGCGGTCTTTCGCACGTTGCCGCGCACTGTTCTCGAATTCGTCTTCGTACGCTGACCCCTTACGGGAAGTCGTCTCACGTGGCGGACGCCTCGATATGCTTTCACATCCTTCAATCGATTGATGTTCTGCCGGATTACCTGCCGCAACTCTCCTTCCACCTTTACATGTTTTTCGAGATAAGATTGAATTTTGTTCACTTCCTCGGGCGTCAGATCCTTCGCGTGTTTTTCAGCGTCGATATGAGATGCTTCGAGAATTTTAATGGCGTTTGTCGGTCCTACCCCGAAAATATAACGAAGCGCGATGCGCGTTTTCTTGTTATCAGGAATATTTACGCCGGCTACTCTCATTGTTGTTATCCTTGTTTCTGCTTATGCTTCGGATTTTTTTTGCAAATGACATAAAGCCGTCCTTTGCGGCGGACGGTTTTGCAATCACTGCAAATCTTTTTTACCGACGCTCGTACTTTCATCCCGCACCTTTAGAGGATCACGCTTCTTACAAAGCACAATACTCTCCGGTTATTTACGACATTTTTTTGTTGCATTTTATCTCAATTTTACATTCCCACAACCCTCTAAAGGTCGGGATTCATACTATAACCTTCTCACGATCCGTCCGCGTTTGTCGGTCGGACTTGTCATTTCGAGTATTACCCGATCGCCGGGAATTACGCGAATTCGATGAAGTTTTAACTTTCCCGCAAGGTGTCCGAGAATTTCTTTTTTCTCTTCCCCCTCCCTTCCTACATTCACGCGGAAGAGAAGACCCGGCAAGGCCTCTTCAACTTTTCCCTCGACTCTCAAGAAGCTCGGATCGGTTTTCATTAATAGGCAGGTTCTATAGTAACGAAGACCCTAGGGAATGTCAACATTATATGACCTCGCTTTGGTAACACGCTTCACAATACACGATCTCCGGGCGATCTGGAGCGAAGGTTGTTTCGAACTCATTCGGGCACTTCTCTTTGCCGTGCTGGTGCGACGCGACATTTACGTACACGCCGTTTCCCGACCTCGCTCCCTCGCATTGGCATATACGACGCCAAAGCGTAAAGGGATTACGTTTTTTGAGCCGTTCATAATGCCTGCAGTTCGGGCATAATCGCGGAAGCGGGATACGCATACGGCGATAGAATTCGAGTTCTTCTTTGGCAAGTTTGAACGCGGTGGCGCACTGTTCCATGCATTTTCCCTCGTGAGCGCATCCTATCACTTCATTTACAATATCATCGCTTGCCTCATCAATTCGTACCGGAAGATCTTCGGGTTTCTTCGTAATCACGTAATTCTTGTCTCCCGAATCCCGCCATAGATATCCTTCGGCTTCCACCTGATTCTTCGTGAGCGGGAAGAACTCCTGTGCGATCGTCTCGTTGTACGCATGAGGACTCAACTCCCCGGGAGGAAATTCTCCATAAGCATACGTTCTTCTCTTCTTGTCCACGTACGGCATCGCGTTCATGTGTTCGATAACTTTCGGAAGCATTTTTTCATACTCCTCTTTCGAGTACTGTTTGTTCAGGATGCAGTACTCTTTATTGCGTACTCCAACACATCCGAAGCAGTTATTCGATCCGCGGCAGAAAAACGCATAAC
>DAIDBF010000022.1 GCA_027310235.1 bacterium
ATATGCGAGAGAGAAGGTCGTTGATGTTCACGCCTCCTTTTTTCACGTGCGTGAAATCGGCCACTGTTTCCCATGCGGAATCGTCGTCCACCGAGACAATCTTGAAAAACGGCTTCGAACGGCGCATGACCACGATTGATTTTCCATCGCTCGTTGCCTTCACATATTTCTCCACGTCCATCCTGAACTCTTTTAATCCGACAATTTGTTCCATATTTTAAAGTTAATCTAAGGATAAACTTTTGTCAATTCCTGAATTGATTATCCCCTATTCTTATTTCTCAATCTATCGAGGCCGGGCCTCGATAGACTGGAAGAAAATCTAATCAGCCACGGCCTCGATAGATTGGATTACAATCCCTTCTCCAAAAAATACTGTTCCACTTTCTTGTAGAGTTCGAGCGTACCGATATCCTCTATGTATTCACCGTGCGCGTCAACGTCGTACGCATAGAAGTTTTCTCCCTTCGCGAACGCTTCGGGAATTGCCTGAAGATCGATGCTGTACTCCACGTCGGGCGGGATATATGAAAGTATCCTCTTGTTGAAAATATGTCCCGCAAGAAATGCCTTGTGATGCTCCGGCACCCGGGAGTGGGGCCTCGGGTAGATTTCCACAAACTTCCCGTATTCGTCCACCTCCACGAGGTCGACGCTCGCGATGCGTTCGTCGCGATCGCCCACTGCCGTTATCCCGATCGGGTTCTCTTTTTCAAAATATTCCTTGATCATGTTGGAATAGTTGATAAGCGATACCATATCGCCGTACACGACAAGAAAGTTATCATCGAGATCTTTCTCAAATTGCTTGATACCGCCGCCGGTACCCAGAATTTTCGGCTCAAAGGAATAATGAATCTTCACGCCCCACCTCGATCCGTCGCCGCAGTACTCTGTGATAATTTCGGGAAGATAGTGGAGATTAATGAAAAGCTCATCAATGCCGAACCCTTTGAGGCGCTCGATGTGGCGTTCCAGAAGCGGCCGCCCCGCGATCGGCACCATCACCTTGGGGATCATGTCGGTTAAGGGCCGGAGCCGTGTTCCGAGCCCCGCGCATAAGATGACTGCTTGCGTGATTTTATGGGGCATAAAGTTGTAATTGTTATACCGCATTTGCGTTTTCGTATCAATTGTGATACGATTTAAACACAAAATTGATACGATTACTATGCCAAAAACTATTCAGCTTAATACTCGTCAGACCGCGATTGCCGAACTTATCGCGCGCCATGGTCCGCTTCGTTCAAGCGAGGTAGCCGTTCGCCTCGACGCGCACCATCACGCATCGCTTATTACGATAAAACGCGACCTCGCGTTACTCGAAGAACAAAGAATGGTCGCGCACCAGGGAAGGGGGCGGGCGGTACGGTATGTAGCCACCCCTTCCTATGCACTACTTTCCCCCATAGATGTGGCGCAGTATTTTTCGCGCGAACGGGCACCAAGCGAAATACGTACCCGATTCGACCCTTCCGTGTTTTCAATTTTGGAACACGCGCACATCCTTTCGCCCGAAGAAACCGCCACACTCGACCGCATCACCTCCGATGCGCATCGAGGAACTCGAGAGATGTCTCCGGCAATTTTCAATAGGGAACTTGAGCGATTCATTATCGAATTCAGCTGGAAGTCATCCCGCATCGAAGGCAATACCTATTCTCTTCTCGAAACGGAAGCACTCTTGAAGCGTCACCGGCGGGCGAAGGGGAAAAGCGAGAAGGAAGCGAAGATGATCCTCAATCATAAACACGCGTTCTCCAGAGTGCAGGAGCACACGCGCGAATTCTCCCGCATCTCGATTGCGACCATCGAACATATTCACACGCTCTTAACTCGTCAGCTCGATATCCCCCGCAATATACGGAAAACGGCGGTAGGGATCACGGGTACGCACTACCGCCCGCTCAATAATGAGTTCCAAATCCGCGAGGCGCTCGAGAAGATGTGCGCGCTTGTAAACGCGCTTCCGAACGCGTTCGAGAAAGCACTCGTCGCGATGCTCCTCCTTGCGTACATCCAGCCGTTCGAAGACGGTAACAAGCGCACGAGCCGCATGATCGGCAATGCGATCCTTCTCGCGCACCACGCGCTCCCCCTCTCGTACCGCGCGACCGAAGAAGACGAGTATAAAAAAGCGGTTATCTTGTTCTACGAACAGTTGAACGCCGCATACTTCAAAACGCTTTTCCTTGCGCAATATCGATTCGTCGCGGAGAATTATTTCGCCGTGAAGAACACCTAACACCCCGCGATCGGCACCATCACTTTTGGAATCATTTCAGTGAGCGGCCGAAGCCGCGTCCCCAAACCCGCAGAAAGTATTACTGCTTGTGTGATTTTATCCATCGATCTATTAAAACACCTTTCGTTTAAAATGGGAAAGCGGTGCGTGCAATTTTTTCCTCAAAGGAAACGGGAGAAAAGAATAAAGAAGCGCGCAGAAATTTAAAAGATAAGCCGGAAAGAAAAACGGATACTCATTCCTGTGTGCCTTGATAATCTGAAGCGTCGTCCTAATCTGTCCCCCTTGATGAAGGAGCGATTTGTTCTGTCCCGCGATCGTGTACATCGTGAAATACTCCCCGATGTTGTGCAGCTTCCCTTTCATTCCCATCTTGAGCCATAAATCCCAATCTTCCGCATAACTCAGCTTACTGTATCCCCCTACCGCATCCGCAACGGCCTTCCGGAACATCACCGTGGTGTGCGAGAAGGGATTTGCAAAGAGCGCATATCTTCTTATATCGCTGTCGTGTTCCCGTTTCAGATACCGAAAAAGTTCCCTGCCCTCCGTATCTATTCCGATCATACCTCCTCCCACGAGCGCGTATGCCGGATGCCCATCCAAAAACTTGACTTGCTTCTTCAGTTTTTCCTTATCGCACCAATAATCATCGTCATCAAGACGCGCGATATATTCCCCCTGTGATGAGTCGATACCACGATTTAAAATCCCTGAGATGTCGGGATACCTATTCACCGCGTTCGTGATCACGCGGATCCGCGCATCTTTTTCCTGCCACGCTTTGAGTATGTTGGATGTTTCGTCGGTTGAGGCGTCGTTAATCACAATAAGCTCCCATTGCTGGTAAGTTTGACTGATAACACTCTGGATGGCACGAGAGAGAAGTTCAACCCGATTATGTGTAGGAAGTATAATACTAATTCTAGGTAGTAATTCCATATCTTGGGAAATTATATCTGGTGATTATTTCTACGATAACACCTAAGAAACGAGCGTGCGGAGCAAAGAGGTAGGTTGTGTCTTCTTTTAAAACGCTTCACGCTTTAGTGACATCGACGACAAGGTCACTTGGAAAATCTGTTGACGAGTGAATGAAGATGAAATTAGACGAAGGGAGATCATGTTTTACATTAAGTTGGTCTGTCTGCATCTCTTTTTTACTAAAAAGTCTGATTCTGCTCCCTGCTTTTCCATACGCCTCATAGCCATTTTCCCAAAAAAGTTCAAACGTCTTCAGAAAATTGCTGTTCAACTTCATGCCCTTTGGTTGGTGTTCAAAGAGGGCTATTTCCACAATCCAGATAGGTTTCGGATCAAGGTGTAGCAACTTTCCTGCCCCCTCGAGCAATTCAAATTCGGCCCCTTCAACATCAGCAAGTATGAGAGTTTTTTGCCCTTCCAGTCTGTCACCCAATACTGTATCGAGCGTGGAAACCGGAATGAGAATCGGCGATCGGGAAGAAAACCCGGCCCATCCTTTTATAAGAGAAGCGCCAGTTCCCCTTCCATAGATATTCTGTATTCCCACGGTCTTTCCGAGCGCCAATTGAAAAACCTCCGCGCGAGCACCCCAGTTATTTAGAAAAATATTTTTGCAAAGTACGGTGTTATTGATTGGCATCGGCTCAAATGCAATAACCCGTTTTCCAAGAGCCAGCGCATGCAAACAATAGTATCCGACGTGCGCACCCGCGTTCACGACTACATCAGCTTCTCTCGCAAGTTTCTTAAAAATTTCAATATCCCCGGCCTCATACTCTCCCCTGCGCATTGCTTTATTTCCAATAATAAGAAAACCGAACGGCGTCGAGCTTGGTTTTGCATGGACTAATTGAAAATCTCGCAGGCAACGATATAACGTAGCAACCCCGGGAATTTTTTTTGCAAGCGCCTTAATAATTTGTTTATGATTACTCTGCATATAGCTCGATTTTATGTTATCTTCTTTCTTCCTGCAATCTCCAATTTTTCTAGAACACGAGCAACCTCTTCCAGGTTTTTTGCTATAATGTCCGGTTTTGCGTTATATTTCTTATCCTTTCCTCCATAACCGGTTTTCACAAGAATGGTCCTGAGGCCGGCTTTTTTACCCGCAAGAACATCAAGGGTTGCGTCTCCTACAAAAAAACTTTTCGTTTTGTCTATTGCAAGATCCCGTACGGCCCTCGTGATGAGACCAATATTTGGTTTTCTACAACGACATTGTATCGCATATCCTGGAAGAGTCGCGTTCGGGTGGTGAGGACAATAATAGATCGCATTTATTCTCCCACCCCGTGCTTTTATTCTTCGAACCAGGAGTGCATTGATTTCCTGAAGTCGAGTTTCAGTAAGTACCTCGCGACCGATGGCGCCCTGATTCGTGATAAGGATGATCAGATAGCCGAGCGAATTGAACCTCTGTATTGCGGTAGCAACTCCCGGCAAGAGCCTGACTTCGCTTGTGTGAAGAATATATTCTCCGGGAGTAAGAACGTTCAGCGTTCCATCCCGATCTAGGAACACCGCTTTATTTTTCTTGTTCCTCTTCATACGTAAGTAACGAAGGTTTCTCCCGATCTTTCAGAATGATTTCTGCAGCAATCATTCCTATAGCAAGCCAAAGCCATCGCACATAAAGCATGTCAAAGAAGAAACTTAATAAAAGAAGGACGAAAAAAGATGCGGCGAGTACGATAAGCTGTGGTTCCCTGCGCTGTGCGAGTCGCAATGCTCCGCGTCCCATAGTGATCATAAAATATACCCACACCGCGAATCCGATCCAACCACCGATAAGTCCGACATCAATCCAAGTGTCATGAGCCCCTAATTTATCCTCACTTATGGTAACAGTAACCGGGTTCCAGAGGTAATAGGTAGGACCAAAACCAAGCGGCGAACGAAGAAACGCGGAGGCGCCTTTTATCCAGAGTTGTGTGCGATTGTTCGGAGGAACTTCGATCTTCGGAATGAACACTCCCTCCGCGAC
>DAIDBF010000062.1 GCA_027310235.1 bacterium
GAGATATAATGAAAGTGTGATTTGACAGCTGTGGGCAACTCAACTTGATGACTTTGAAAACATAGCATAGGGTTGTCCTTGAAAGAGAACGAACGAACTTTGACAACCCGACTTTTACTCCCAGATGAGCCCGTGGGTGGCGGATACAGAAAATGCCACGGGGTCATGTGGGAGTAAGAGAAAAACTATACAGATAAAAGGGTTTTGGCTATCAAAACCATCCGCGTGGCAAATCGAGTAGTGGATGAAATATAAAAAATGTCACGGGTTATGAGAAATAAATTCAAGAGAAACCAAGCACCGTGGGAGTTTGTGGAAAAATATTATAAGGACGATCTTGCTGAGCGGCACAGTGTTGAAAGTAAATGGGCGTTCAGATGGTTTAGGGAAGTAAGAGGGCCGAATGTGTTGAGTTGGGGCTGCGGTCCGAATTTCTACGATGATGCGCTACTCTTTCCGAACTTGCCGAAAGAATTTGTGGGCGTGGATTTGAATAAAGAGAACATCGCTTTTCTGAAAGAATCAACCCACTCTGAAGTCCTACGCTGTAAAAGAGTGTTGGAAGAGCATAAAACAAAAATTTCGCTATCAATTGGAGATATCCGTGAAAGACAAGAGAAATTCCTAAATCGATTTAACACTGTGTATGCGATAGGAGTGCTTGGTATGTTTAAGGAAGACAAACTGAACAAGTTACTAAAGCTTGCTTATTCATACCTAAAAACCGGCGGTAGATTGATAGATGTGGATTGGACGGATTGTCGTTTGCCGAAAGAAAAATATGAGGAGCGTGAAAATTACGAATGGTATTCTAAACAAGGCCCAGGCATTCAGCGAATAGGGGAACTGATGAGAAATAACGGATTTAAAACAGTGAAGCAGGGAATTTATATTGTCCGAGATCCTATGGAATATGGGTGGGGCAAGATTTATGCTTTTGTTGCAGAGAAATCCGCATGACCAGTGGTAAATAGAATTAACATTTCATGACAAAAAATGCCTGAAAAAACGAGCAGCGATATTATGGAGCGTGAGACCATATAAAATAAAGATATGAGAATATTTATAACCGCCTCATTTGGCGATAGTAAAGAAAATGTTGAGAAATTGTGTTCTGTGATAAAATCCGCTGGATTTGAAGATTTCTGTTTTACCCGTGATGTTGAAAACTATCAAAAGATGTTCGATGACCCGAAAGAATTGATGCGAAGAGCCAAAGAGGAAATTGAGAAATCTGACGTCTTACTGATAGACATGACTGATAAGCCAACTGGCAGAGCGATAGAGGCCGGTATCGCTTATGCGCTGGGAAAAAAGATTATCGTGATAATGAAGAAGGGCACAAAGATAAAAGATACCGCGCGGGGAATCGCGGATGAAGTTATTGAGTATCAAAATATTGGAGATATATCGCCGATACTCAAAAATTCGTGCGAGTTAGGTTAAAGAGTAGAAGTGTCGATGGAAATTATCAAAACAAAATCATTCGAACTGGCAACTATCTCACGTGGAGATAAGACCTCGGAGAAGGTGGCCATTCTGCTTCCAGGGAGATTAGATACAAAAGATTACGGTAACTTTGTGAGTCATGCCGATTATTTGGCAGGTCGGGGTTTCTTCGTTGTGGCATTCGATCCGCCCGGCACGTGGGATAGTCCCGGAGGGATCGAACTTTATACGACGACAAGTTATATCAGGGCCGTGAATGAGCTGATCGATTATTTCGGTAATAAACCGACCCTACTTCTGGGACACAGCAGGGGAGCCGCCGTGGCCATATTCGTAAGCGCTAATCCGACGGTGACGGGTATAGTACCGATAATGACCAACTTCGGAAAACCTACTCCTCCCAGCGAAGAGGCAATCGAACAAGGTTTTGAGCTCTGGTTGAGGGACCTCCCGCCAGGCACGTCTCGAACGAAGGAACAAAAAGAATTTAAACTGCCTCTTGCATATTGGGAGGATGGGAAACAATACAATGCGGGAGAAACTCTAAAAACTTGTGCCAAGCCGAAACTCTTGGTTTACGGAACCAACGATGAATTCACTCCCACCGACGTTGCAGAAAAACTATTTACACAAATACCAGAACCGAAGATGACAAAGAGAGTCGGCTGCAGTCATGACTATCGATATTATTCCGAGATCATCAAAAAAGTCGAGACCGAACTCGGCCGATTTCTGGAAAAATACAGATTGGCTTAGCTTCTAAAGAATAAAAAAAACCACCAGATCATATGCAACCTGGCGGGTATTGAAAATCATAATTCATCGGAGACGTGGACATGGTTCCCCTGGGAACGAACGCGACACCTTCTTCCGCACTCGCACGAAAGGATTTTATCTTCTTCAGTTCCGATCATAATTTCGTGTTTAAAACTTTTAGTTCCTGTCTCGTCCTGAAGACCGTTCCTTCCGCACTCGCACACCACATCAAAAAGCAGCGTGCCGGGTTTGGCGAACCCAATTCTGATAGATTTCAAGGTACCTCCAATTTGTTTGGCATAATGCTAAAATGAAGATAAATAATTGTCAAAGCCGATCTGATACCAAAACTTAAAAAGTCCTTAAAATTAAAACAATGGAATAAACATATGAATACCTGTATCTTCGGAGACAGCATAACGTGGGGCGCGCATGATTTCGAAAAAGGCGGATGGGTTGAGCGATTGAAATCACACTGCCTAGAAAATCATAATGGTGTCGATGTCTATAATCTCGGCATTTCGGGTAACACTACTGAAGATATGCTCAAACGCCTTGAAAGCGAGGCAAGGACAAGAGAACCCAAGGTAATAATATTTGCCGTTGGAATCAACGACTCACTTTACATCGGGACGAAAGAGAACCATAAAGTGGACTTAGATAAATTTAAAGATAATCTTTCAAAACTAGCAGGGATCGCTAAGACGATTACGGATACGATATCCTTCGTAGGTTTGACGCGCGTTGATGAATCAAAAACGATGTCTAGAACTCATGGTATTCCTGAGAGATACTATGAAAATAAGAGCATAGATGAATATGATTCGATTATCAGAGAGTTTTGCAAACAAAACAACCTTGACTATATAGACATGAGAGAAGTGATTGGCACCGGAGATTTGGAAGACGGCCTGCATCCGAACTCAAAGGGACACGAAAAGATGTTCAAAGCTATTTCGGAAGTTATAAATAGATTCTTTTCGAATAACGATGGGCAAGACGGTATGGAATCTAAAAAAGTGAAATCACTCAAATTTCGGCATGAATTAGTGAAAGATACTCTAGAAGGGAGAAAGACTGTTACATGGAGATTATTCGATGAGAAGAGCTTACAGGTGGGGGATATGCTCAAACTCATTGATTCGGAGACAGGGAAGCAATTCTCCAAAGCGGAGATCATCTCGGTGCGAGAGAAAAAACTGAAGGATGTGAACGATTCTGATTTTACAGGAGGCCATCTAATATTTTCGAGCCACGAAGAGATGTTGAAACACTACCGTGACATTTATGGAGAGAAAGTTACCATGGACACGCCGATAAAGATGATTAGTTTTAAGCTTCTATAAAACAGATGAAAAACCTACTGAAAATTGTGGGACTGCCGATGATTTTTCTCGCGGTGGCCCTGCTCTTGTGGGCGGGATGGAGAGTTCTTAATCTTCCTTCGGAAAGCGAATTGATTGAAATCGCAAAAAGATACTTCGATTTGTATGGATACGTGATTGTGTTCGTAAGTGCGATCATCGAGGGGATGCTCCTTGCGGGATTATATTACCCGGGAAGTTTAGTGATATTTCTCGGCGTGATATTCGCAGGAAAGAACATCCCCGAAGTTTTGTGGGTGGCGTATCTCTTTAATTATGCACTTGGGAAATATGGATGGTATAAACTACTGCTGCGATTCGGCCTCCGAGGACCGATAGAGAAAGCTGGGGCACATCTTACGAAATACGGTTTATCGGCTATCTTTTTCAGTTATTGGCAGCCAAATTTGGCAGCATTGACCTCCACTGTGGCCGGTATACTGCAATTCCCGTTGAGGAAGTTTATACTTTATTCAACGATTGCGGCGGCACTGTGGGACACCTTCTGGGGCGCACTGGTGTATGTACTCGGGGAAACGGCACTATCCGCGATAGGCATACGATTCGTTCTGGTCATTGTTTTTGTCTGGATTGCATGCCGCCTATTTTTCAAAAAGAATTATACGATTCCCGAAGTTCCTGCAAACTAAACAACATGATGGAACACAGCAAAGTAAAACCGGGCAAATACCAACACTTCAAAGGCGATGTGATGGAGGTGATCGGCACCGCACTTCACAGCGAGACACTCGAAGAGTTTGCCGTCTACAGGCACGTGACCGGAGAGAGGGCCGGTGAACCGTATTATTGGATACGTCCAATCGACATGTTCTTGGAAGAAGTCGAAGCGGAAGGAAAAAAAGTTCCGAGATTCAAATACATCGGAGAATAGTTTTTGTATGAAGAAAAATATAAAACGAACCGTCGAGTTACTTCATCACTTCCGATGCGGGAAGTGCGACAAGTGGTGGTCGATAGGGGACACTCCAAAATCGAAACGCACATGGTTCTGCCCGTGGTGCGGGGCGAAAAATATCTATATAATACCAGCATACCGAAAAGCGGAAAATTAACGACCTGCGATGTCGTTAAATTTTATGAAAGAACTCGAAAAAACAATTCATAACTACCTGAAGGAACGGGGATGGGATCATCTTTTGCCGGGAGACATCGCAAAATCCGTCATGATCGAAGGAGCTGAACTCCTTGAGCATTTTCAGTGGGAGAACTTGCCGCTCGAGAAAGTGCGCCGCAATAAAGAGAAGATCGAGGAGATAAAGAAGGAACTCGCCGATGTATTTATCTATGCACTCGAACTCTCGGTACTTCTCAAGATGGACACCAAAAAGATTATCAAGGAAAAGCTCGCACACTCCGCTAAAAAATATCCGGCGCACCTCATGAAAAAACACGCCAAGAGAAAATCCGGCTCTGGGAAAGATCCTTTGTACTGGCAGATAAAAAAGGAGCATAGAGGAAAAAAATGAAAAAAGTAAAGAAGAGAAAGATAGTCGCGGTCTCCGGAGGATTCGATCCGCTTCACATTGGCCACGTACGAATGTTTCGTGAAGCAAAAAAGATGGGAGACACACTCGTGGTGGTTTTGAACAACGACAACTGGCTCAGGAAGAAAAAGGGGTATGCATTTATGCCTGCTAAAGAACGGAAAGAACTCATCGAGGCGATTCAATGCGTCGATAAGGTAATACTCTCCAAACACCCGCCGAATCCCAAGGATATGAGTATATCGAGAGAACTTTCGTCCCTTCGTCCTCATATATTCGCGAACGGAGGAGATAGGAACAAGAAAGATGCCGCAAATCCGAACTCTTCTCTTTTTAAAGATATCCGGACATGCGAGAGAACCGGCATTAAAATCGTGTACAACGTCGGAAAAGGGGGGAAGATACAATCGAGTTCCTGGCTTCTCGCAAAATATTTTGAAATTCTGAAAGAAAAGGCAAAGAAGGAAAAATAACGTGGAGAACAACAAGAAAATAGGCATTGGAGTCGGCGTGATGCTTCTTAAGGAAGGGAAAATTCTTCTCGGGAAACGGCACGATGATCCCGAAAAAGCAGATAGCGCACTCAAAGGAGAAGGCACCTGGACTGTCCCCGGCGGGAAGCTGGATTTCGGGGAGAGTTTCGAGGAAGGAGCAAAGAGAGAAGTGTTTGAAGAAACCGGAATACGGGTGGAGAAAGAAAATCTGAAGTTTATCAGCGTTTCCAACGACAGAGTGGAGGCGGCCCACTTCGCGACGATAGGATTCCTTTGCGAGAAGTTCGAGGGCAAACCCGAGATAAAAGAACCCGACGAGATAACCGAATGGAAATGGTTTCCGCTCGGCGAGCTCCCGAGCCCCATGTTCTTTCCGGTAAGGAAGTTACTGGATAACTATCTGAACGGAAGGGTATACGACAGGGAACTTTAAACTCATGGCAAAAAAGTTTACAACTCCCAAACAGGAGCTTTCCGAGTCAAATGAACTCGAATAACCGGTTTCCGCGGAGAAAGTATCTCCCCGAGGACTTTCTCTGGGTTCAGTGGGATGCCGCCGCAGTTACGAAAAAGATTCAGGAGATTCTTTCGGAAAAGCGAGAGCACTACGAAGCGATAAAAGCGATCCCCAAGGGGGAGAAGACGTTCGAGAACACCATATTCGGGATAGAATCCTCGGATTACCCGAACGAAGGCATCGTGAACGCGATCGAACTTCTCATGAACGTGAGCCCGAACGCAAAGGTGCGCGATGCGGCGCGGATTGCGATCGAGGAACTCCAGAAGGGAATGATCGATATAGAATACGACGAGAAGATATACCAAGCACTTAAGGAATATCGTGCGGCGAAAGAATCGCTTGAGGGGGAGCGTAACAAGCTTTTCAAGGATATGCTTCTCGCATTCAAACGGATGGGATTTGAACTCAATCCCGAGAAGCGAACGGTATTCAAAGAAAATTTAAAACAAGAGACCGAGCTTGCGGTTCGCTTCGTCAAAAACATCAACGAATACGACGACGTGATGCTCGTCCATCCTTCCGAGACGAAAGGGCTTCCCGAGCAGTATCTCAAGGGCCTTTCCCGCGATGCCGAGGGAAACTACATCGTTACGCTCAAATATCCCGACTACTTTCCGTTTATGGAAAATGCGAAGAACTCAAAAAAACGGAAGGAGCTCGCGAACAAAAACCTGAAAAAAGGAGGTGAAGAGAACATGAGGATTCTCGCGCGGATTCTTGAGTTGCGGGAGAAGAACGCCCGGCTCTTGGGTTACGCGAATCATGCCGATTTCAGAATCGAGGGTAGGATGGCGAAGAATGCGAAGCGCGTACGACACTTTCTGGACAGGCTCGCGAAAGAACTCAGCTCGAAATCGCGGAAGGATATAAAAGAGCTCCTTGCTCTGAAGAAAAAGACGGATAATCCCGCCGCGCAGGAAATCGCGCATTACGACATCGCGTATTATATGAATCAGTTGAAAAAAGAGCGATTCGCCGTCGATATGGAACAACTGAGAGAATACTTCCCATTCTCATCAGTAAAAGAAGGGGTGTTCCGAACTTATGAAACGCTCTTCTCCATCCGATTCGTGAAGTGCAAAGGATACGCACTTTGGCATGGAGACGCCGAGCTCTATCAAGTGGAAGACAAAAGAGAAAACGTGCTTGCATTTTTCATACTCGATCTCTACCCGCGGGAAGGGAAGTATGGGCACGCCGCGATGTTTCCTTTGATTCACGGCAGGAATATGCTCCCGGACGAAGGTGGGGGATACGTGACACCGCTTTGCGCAATGATCGCGAATTTCAATAAGCCCACCGCTGAGAATCCTTCCCTTATGGATCACAAGGAAGTGCTCACGTTCTTCCACGAATTCGGACACGTGATGCATCACTGCCTTACCTCCGCAACCTATGCGTCCCAGTCGGGCACCGCAGTACCGAGGGATTTCGTCGAAGCGCCGTCCCAGATGTTCGAATACTGGGGATGGGATAGCGAGATCCTGAAAATGGTTTCATCCCACTATCGAACCGGAGAAAAACTTCCCGATGCGGTGCTACACAATCTCCGCAACACGGAGTATTTTATGGAAGGATACTCCACTATGCGCCAGCTTGTGTTCGCACTCTTCGATCTCGCACTTCACACTTCGGCCGCGCATGACGATCCCGCCCGCCTCTATAATGCAATGGTGAAGCAATATCAGGGGATTACGATGCCCGCCGACGCGCTATTCCCTGCAGGATTCGGACATCTTGTGGGATACGACGCGGGATATTACGGTTACCTCTGGTCAAGGGTGTATACCGCAGACATGTTCACGAAATTCGAAAAGGGAGGTATTCTGAATCCTAAAATCGGAGAAGAGTATAAAAAGTGGATTTTGGAGCCGGGATCGGGAGTTGAAGCGATGGATCTCATTAAGGGATTTCTGGGGCGCAATCCTTCCGAAAAAGTGTTCTTGAAAGAGATTGGAATAACGAAAAAATAAAAAGTAAAATTTTAAAGATGAAAACATCCGCACTCTACATCATCGCCACTCCGATCGGAAATCTCAAAGATCTCACGCTTCGTGCAATGGAAGTTCTGAAGGAAGCTGATTTGATACTTGCCGAGGACACGAGAGTGACAAGGAAGATATTGAACCATCTGGACATTCAGAAACCCGTCTGGCGTGCCGACGAGTATGCACCCGACTCTTTCTATAAGAAGGTTACCGAGTTCCTTCAAGCGGGGAAAAACGTTGCGTTCGTGAGTGATGCGGGCACGCCGGGCATCGCCGATCCCGGATCGAAGCTCGTAAACTACATCCACGAATATGCTCCAGATATCCGTATTGTTCCGGTTCCGGGACCTTCCGCGGTTACTGTGCTCTTGTCGGT
>DAIDBF010000040.1 GCA_027310235.1 bacterium
CAATATCCGCTTGAGTAACTGGAGACATTTCTTCCTTCATTGTCATCGGAATTCCGGCTCCGGAATAATGTTTCAGCATTATCTCCGCCGCTTGTTCCGAAAGCGTAAGGAGAAATTTCGTGATGTCTTGAAAGTATTCCATCTAGTACGACTTGAAGTGGATGCGGCCATTCAAGCCGGACATCTTGCGATAAAAATCCAGATCCTCGCTCATATGCCTCGAGTTAAAGATAATCTGATCCATCCCTTCCCATAAGAGAAACCATGCCGCGGGTTCGAGGAATATTATCAAGAACGATAGGTACAAACTTTTCGACGGACCTCCGAAGACGATAAGCGTGGCGGCAATCATGAAAAGGATGCCCATGGCTACCATGCTTATCCCGAGTTTCATAATCTTGCGCCGCTCTTCCAAAAACAGCTGATAGTGTTTCTTAAAATGCGCCATAAGTCGCTCTTTGATGGCTATATTGTGGGGCTCGTTGTGCTCTTCCTTGGGAATGTAAAGTGTGAGCTCGATTTCATTACCTCTCTTGTCGCGGGCGACTCGTTTCAATTCATCGATGAAGTCCTCGGAGAGCGAACGGCTCGAATACGGCTGTATGTCGAAATCCGAGAAGATGTCGTTGTACCGCTTAAGCTGCATACTGATCGTCTCCGGAATCGAAGGAGTTAGATGTGTCATATGAGTATTAAACCATAAAAGCATTCTCGTGGCGAGAGCATTTTTAGAATCTATCGAAACCAATCTATCGAGGCCGGGCCTCGATAGATTAGAAATACTTCACTGCGAATTCGGTTTCTGGAAGAAGGAGGTACTCGTAATCATTGTCTTGGTGAGATTTTTTGAATGACCCGAGATCGTTTCCCATGCTTTCGGAGTAGTGTATGATCGAATTGATGGGAAGAATGTCGAGGCCCTTTTTCCAGTCCTCGAACGGGCTTCGGGTGTAATGAGAAAGCACCATCACGCCGGCCGAGGAGCCGGCATACACTTTTCCGTCGAGGAGTCTTTTTAATTCGCCCTTCAGGGGTTCAAGCGCTTGAATTAAATCTTCCGAAGAACCACCTCTTGCATATACGACATCAGCTCCCTTAATCTGTCCACGAAACGTATCGGTATCGTTGCTCGCGACGATGAAATGCGTTTTTCTCTCGTTTGTATATCTTGCAAATCGTTCTCTATCCTGCCCTTCGAGTTTTTCCCATTCATCACTTTTTCTTGAAAAATAAACAAGAAGGATAGTGGGAATAAAATCACTATCAAAATCTTTCACCCATTCCCGGTAAAATGCTTTGTTGTGTTCGTTGGGAACCCCAGTTTCCCCGCCGTGAAGGATATATTTGGTCATAAGAAGTTATCCACTTTTCTATCGAGGCCCGGCCTCGATACTATTGAACTATTTTACGGCGATGACTTCAATTTCTACATCGCAACCGTCTTTTACGGTTCTGTTTATCTCTACCAGAGTGCTTACCGGTTTTGAGTTCGCAAAGTACTTGTTTCGTACTTCGGAGACCTCCGTGTATTTATTCATGTTCTATGTAGAGGATTTTTCAGATCGGGGGTCGGGGTTTTTGCGAGTGGTCATTATATCAAAAAGTTCGGACTTACTTCCAGCAAAATTCTGAATGATCCGCACCGCCACTGCCTCGCTCCGTCGCATTGCCCGGAAACATCAGTCCGAGCCGCGCGCTCTGCGCGCGGCGAGGTCAATCCTTCTTCAAATTCGGAATTGTGGCGGGTTCTGGAGAAAGTTCGGACTTATTTTACCCAAAACCCCTGACCTTGGACAGAGCAAAAGGGGTCGTTCGGGTAGTCGTTCCGGAACGACTACCCTCTACCCCCAGGTCACCTTGCCGGGGCTGGTTTCTTAGTCCTCTCGGGGCATTTTGGCACCCCCGACAATACCTCTTTTTGGAGCTATTTACCCCTTCATTCACCCCTTCAATCCAGAATGAAGGGGCAGACGGGTGATTTCTCCAGTCTCTGCCCGTGTTTCTTGCTTGAGCCATACCCCCGACAATACCCCGATTCGGGACTGTTCTCGCCCCTCCGCCCTTCGT
>DAIDBF010000045.1 GCA_027310235.1 bacterium
AGATAGTCTACCACTAACTTATACCCGCATTAATTTTTAAGTATTCCCTGCCCCGTACTCAACTCGTTGCAGTGCGGGGTACCACTAAACCATGACCGCAAATCCTGTTCTTAAAATCCCGGCGGAACACTCGTCGGTCCCTTCACGTAAGGATCGCCGACCGGTCCTCTGAACTCCTGATTTTTCATTCCCTCTCCGTTATTCGGTGCTTGGAGCGGCGCGGAGAAGAGAACCAGTCCCAAATATATCACAAGCGCAAGAACGATGACAATAATGACCTTTGTTCCCAGTCGTTTCATGGCTCCTTCGTTATTCCTCCCCGGGTTGCGCGGTATCATTCCGCCCGGAAATAACCGTCGGAAAAATCTCAAGAAGGGCGAGGAAGAAACTCATGACGAGCGGACCGAGAATAAACCCCATCGCGCCGAAGAATGAGATGCCGCCCAAGACGCTGAAGAGCACGAGAAGCGGATGCACTTTCGTGCTCCGCGCAATGAAGCGGGGTCTCAGCACATTTTCCATGAGCGCGACGACAAAAAGTATCCACAGCACAAACCCGAACATCGCAACGATGTTTCCTTCGAATATCATAAGGAGCGCCGCGGGCACCACGATGAGCGCGATGCCGACTACCGGAACGAGCGCGACGACGATCGAGGTTAAGCCCCAGAGTGCCGGATTCGGAAGGCCGAAAATCCAAAATCCGATGCCGACGGCGATTCCTTCGATAACCGAGATTACAAGGGAGCCCTTCAAAACGGAGTTTGCCATGCCGCGAAGCTTCGAGATAATCTCGTTCGTACGCTCGCGTGAGAGCTGACTTACTTTCGTAATGGCATTCTCAATCGATGCGCCATCCTTGAGAAGATAGAAAAGCGTGAAGAACGATAAAAGAAGCGTACCGACAACACTTGCGAATCCGGAGAGGATTGACCCTACATTCGTGATCACAAGTGAAAGGACTTGTTTCACATACTGGCTCGGATCCACATTAAGCCACGGCGCGATTCTCTGGAGTCCCCCGTGGAACGACTCGAGGAGCGGTGCACTGCCGCCGGACGTAAGCCGCGTGTAAAGCCCCTCCGCTTCTCCCACAATTTTCACTCCGAAAAATATGAGCGGCACAAGAATCACAACGATCGCAACGATGACCGTCACTAATGCGGCGAGCCACTCCCATTTCGGCATAACCTTCCGCAACTTGATGTACAGCGGATGAAACAGCACCGCGAAAGTGAGCCCGAGCACGATTGCGTTCAGCGCCGGTAAAAATATTAGAATCACGAGTGCGAGCGCGCAGAGAAGAAGTCCAAAGAAAAATTTTATTTCAAAGCGTTCTTTAGTCATTGTCGTATGTAGTACTCGCACGTTTCTTGTGTGAGGCGCCGGTGAGAATCGAACTCGCGATGGGGGTTTTGCAGACCCCTCCCTTAACCACTTGGGTACGGCGCCATAAGTGTTCTAGTTTGATTTAACAGTTTTTCCCGTCTTTTGTCTACTTATCTTATAACTTTTGAAGATTTTATACTTTCTTTCGAGGAATAGATCTTTCTTGCCCCTGTACATAAACCCAAGTAACTTTCTACTCTCATTGGCACCATACACAAGCCGGAAAGCACGATGCTCACAATATATACTCCCCCTACCTACATCAGTTGTCATTGAAAGTTCTTCCCTTAGCCCCTCTAAATATCCTTGGCTTCCACTCGTAAAAATAGTCCTCATTCTCTTTGGTATTTGTAAATTCAACATATTGGGTTCTTGATGAAGTATTTGCATCCGTTATGCTCCCATCGGCAACCAAGAAGCCCAGTACGTATGCCATTTTATCGGACCAGGTTTTAAAAAACTCCTTATTAAAGGAGTGTCGATTGTGACCACCTCTTTGGTCTATGATCATTATCATTTTTACTTATGCTCCTTTCGACGCGATTTCAAACTTCAAATGCGGCAGTGGTTTTATATTAAGCTTCCGGAGCAGCTTATGTTCGAGCTCTTTCCGCCTACCTTCTACTATTGAATATACTTCAAGCTCCTTTTCAAATGGAAGAATGCCGATTCTTACCTTCGCTTCTTCAAATTTTTCATCGACCGTTACGCTTAAAATCGTAACGAGCGCGCCGTTGAAATCGAATTCGCGGGCGAAAATAGTACTCAGTACTTCCTGAATCACACTCGCCATCTTGAGGTTCCTAAACGGTCTCATCTGGAAACAAAAGATAATCTCCCACTTTTATCGAATCCCCCGTCTGCACAAGAAGTCCTACTTCCTGGCCCGCTTCCGCGAACGGAACATCTTTCCGTCCGGATTGAAGATTTATAATCTTCCCTTCGCCGATTTGTTTTTCTCCCTGCCAGATTTCGAAATGCTCCTGATTTTTGATCGGACCAAGCACCACGCGTCCTCCCACTACGCGCTCCTTCCCCTTCGCTTCACCGAAGATCGCGAGCACTTCAATGCGGCGCACTTCCTTCGGGATGAGTTTCTTCGCATACTCCTGAATTTTTTTCCCGAGTTCGTAGATGATCGGGGAGTCGATTACGATCGTGTGCTGTGATTTCGCGAGATTCTCCGCCGCCTTGTCGATTTTCGTTTTGAACCCGACGATCAATGCCTTAGTGCTTCCCGCAAGCTTCACGTCGGTCTCAGTGATATTCCCGACACCCGCATCGATGAAGCGCGGCGCGGCAGGGAGCTTCAAATTCTCGATCGTGAGTTTCAACGCCTCGAGCGAGGCCATTTCATCGGCTTTCACGACAAGGCGGATTGTATTTTCATCTACCGTTCCCGAAGCCGGGGTGAACTGTGTTTTTATCTCGGTCTGCTTCGTCTTCAAAAATACTTCTATCTCCGCATCCGTCCCCACGAGAAAGGGTTCTCCTACCTGAGGGAGTTCCTCAAAACCAATGACGAGTGCCGGCGCGCATGGCACCAGCGAGTCAACTATTTTACCCGTGTTATCTTCCAAAAATTTTATCTTTCCCTTCGCATGATATGTTGCGATAGAGGCTCCGCGTGTGAGTGTCCCGTTCTTTACGATCACGCCCGCGGTGATCCCTCTCCTTGAATCGAGCCGGCTCGTCAAAATCACGCCTGATGCGGGCGTTAAAGGATTATACGTAAGTTCTTCCATCTCTGTGGCAAGAAGAATGAAGTCGAGAAGCTCGCTCACCCCCTCACCCGTCTTCGCGGAAATCTGCTGCCACGAAACATTCCCTCCCTCGCCCTCGAGCGCCACGCCCGCCGCGAGGAGATCGCGCTTCGTGCGCTCGATATCCGCGTTATTTTTGTCGATCTTATTCACCGCAATCACATACGGAATCTTCGCGTCCAAGATCGCATGGAGCGCTTCCTTCGTCTGCGGTTTCACGCCGTCGTCCGCCGCGACAACGAGGATCGCGAGATCCGCAACCTGCGCTCCGTAGGCGCGCATGTTCGAAAACGCCTCGTGTCCCGGAGTATCAATGAAAGTAATCTTCTCTTCCTTATATACGATTTCATACGCGCCGATCGCCTGCGTGATGCCGCCCGCTTCACGTGAGGCAATACTCGTCTTCCTTATATAGTCGAGGAGCGTGGTCTTGCCGTGGTCCACG
Organism: bacterium; assembly: GCA_027310235.1. GTDB lineage: Bacteria > Patescibacteriota > Minisyncoccia > UBA6257 > GWB1-50-10 > JAKAHD01. The sequence continues at coordinate 3,598 of DAIDBF010000045.1, forward strand.
TGCCCCATGACCACTATGATAGGAGGGCGCTTCATAGATATAGGTAAACGTAACAAAGAAGCCACGAGAATACAAGTTTTAGCGAAACTTTCATGGTATAATATAGAGGTATGGCTGAGTCGAGTACTTTGAAAAAGAGGTATAAATTTGCGCCTGGAACGCAACGGGAATTTATAAATACCGCTCTGGAAGAATTGGGATGGAGCAACGAAGAAGCAGCAAAAAAGTTGTCAGTGAGTACTCGAAGCATTACGGACTGGAAAAGAGAAAAATTTTCGATCCCAATCAGTGCCGTAAAGATTTTCTCTAAGATTTCCGGGGTAAAGATCCCGAAAAATAGAAAAGAGCTCGATGAGTTCTGGTATGTCTCAAAAGGTGCGCGAAAAGGTGGGCTCACTTCTTTTAAGAAACAAGGTGGAACAATTGGGAATCCTGAATTAAGAAAACAAAGATGGTACGAATGGTGGGAGAAAGAAGGGAAATTCCAAAAAAGGGCTATCTTTCAACGGAAATCGATTGCGAAACCTCACAAAAGCGGCAACCTTGCAGAGTTTGTCGGGATAATGTTGGGCGATGGTGGAATAAGCAATGGTCAAGTCACAGTGACTCTTAATAGAGAAACGGATCGCGACTATGTGAGTTATGTAATGACTTTGGAAAAAGAGTTATTCGGCGTTAAACCGAGTTTAATAAAGGACAAATCTTCCCTGGCTGTTGCTTTGGTTGTTTCGAGAGTAGAGCTGGTGGACTTTTGCAAAGAGATTGGTCTTAAGGTAGGCAACAAAATTAAACAAGGAGCCGACATTCCGAACTGGGTAAAGGCAAACCGAAATTTTATAAAACTATGTGTGAGAGGATTGATTGATACGGACGGTTCTTTCTTCACTCACAAATACATGAGCAGAGGAAAACTGTATCAATATAAGAAGATTGATTTCTCCAGTTGCTCAAGGCCGTTATTGAACTCCGTCTTCATTTTTCTCAAGGATCTTGGGCTAAGACCACGTATAGTAAGAGATGGTAAAAAATTGAGAATTGAAAGCATCGATACAGTAAAGAGATATGTTGAGGTTATTGGGACAAGCAATCCAAAGCACTTGAAGAGATACCAGAAATAGATTAGTTTTGTTGTAGAGGAGAGGTGTGCGAATGGTAAGCGAGCAGGTTGCTAACCTGTGACGGTTTAATAGCCGTCTGTGGGTTCGACTCCCACCCTCTCCGCAAATATCCAAAAAATTAGGACAAAACATCAAGCGCATACGGCTTCGCCGTAAAATGACGCAAGGCGACATTTGTCGCAAGTTAGATATGGATAGAAGCTATATGAGCGCGATTGAGGGTGGCAAGAAAAACATCACCATTGCCAAGTTAGAAGAACTTGCGAATGCGCTTGATGTTTCGGTTGATGAATTATTGAAATAATTATGAGCGAAAATTACTACAAAACTTTACCTAAAAAACGAATGGGCGTTGGCGCATTATTTTTGAATGAAAATAACGAACTTTTGATAGTTAAGCCAAGTTATAAAGATCACTGGTCTGTTCCGGGC
>DAIDBF010000049.1 GCA_027310235.1 bacterium
GATCACGGGAGGGTGTTTCGTATGAAGGGGACTCGTCTCGTTCTGCCGCTCTATCATCCCGCCGCGGCACTTCGCTCGACATCGGTGCTCCAGGAGCTCGAGAAAGATTTTGCGAAGCTCAAGGTGGTTGTCGAAAAAGCCGACGAACTTCTCGTCGTGGAAGGAAAAGTTGCGGAAGAGGAGAGCGAAGAGAAAAAACAAGAAACATTATTATGAAAAAACGCGGACCGTGGAAAATAAAAAAGACGAAGACCGTTTATAGAAATCGTTGGATCTCGGTACGGGAGGACTCCGTGATACACCCCGACGGGAGGCCCGGCATTTTCGGAGTGGTAACGATGCTTCCCGGAAGTTCGGTGATTCCCATGGATGAGAAAGGAAACGTGTATCTCACGAAAGGATTTCACTACGGAATCAACAGAGTGACTATCGAAGCAATAGGCGGGGGATCGAAAAGGGGGAAGACAAGCTCGCTGCCGCCAAGCGGGAACTGAAAGAAGAAGCAGGCCTTGTCGCGAGGAAGTGGGTCTATCTCGGGATGGTTGATCCGTTTACGATGGTAGTGAATTCCCCCAATCATATGTATCTCGCCCAAGGGTTGTCGCAAAAGCAGGCCCATCAGGAAGGAACGGAATCCCTGCAGATCATCAAGGTTTCTCTCAGGAAAGCGTTGCAGCTGATGGAAGAGAGAAAGATAACTCACTCGGCCACATGCGTGGCCATTCTTAAAATAGCGTTGTTGTCGAAGGAGAAAAAATAAGATTCGGACGGTAGCCACCTTTCATCGTTTTTCTGATATAGTTATGAAATTCGAAAGGCATGGCGGATGAAATCAAATCACATTTGAACGAACGACAGTGGAAGGCGGTCTCTACGACGGAGGGGCCGCTTCTCGTGATTGCGGGTCCGGGATCGGGAAAGACGCGGGTTATCGAATATCGCGTGTTGCATCTTATCGAGAAAGGAGTTATTCCGGGACAGATTCTCCTTCTCACGTTTACCAGAAAAGCGGCGCAGGAGATGCTTTCTCGTGCGGCCGCTCATGACGAGCGTGCAGGCCACGTACACGGGGGAACATTCCACTCATTCTCCTACAAACTCGTCGGCGAGTTCAGAAAACAGCTTGGATTTCCGGGCTCGCTTACCGTACTCGATGAAGGCGATGCGGAAGAAGCGCTCCAAAAACTCGTCGTACGTCTGGAACTCGGGGTCGGGGATACGGCATTTCCCAAAAAGCGTACGCTCCGCGCGATTCTGAGCGAGGCGACCAATAAAGACAAAACGATCTTCGAAATACTTGAACATTCTTACGAACATCTTCTGCCACATGCAAAAGCAATCGCACGGCTTGAGGAAGCGTACGCCGTCTACAAGCGAGAAGCAGGATATCTTGATTTCGACGATCTTCTTCTCCTTGCAGTTAAATTGCTCCGCGATAAAGAGGTGGCGCGCGTCGTAGGTTCGCGCTACCGGTACGTCATGGTCGACGAGTATCAGGATACGAATCGTCTTCAAGGAGAAATCGCGTATCTTCTTGCGCATGCGCACGCGAATATCATGGTGGTGGGAGATGATGCACAGAGTATTTACGGATTCCGGGGCGCATTTCACGAGAATATCATGGAGTTTCCGAAATTGTTTCCCGGTTGCGTTACCGTGCTTCTCGAAGAGAACTACAGAAGTACGCAGAGGATTCTGAATCTCGGCAACGCGATCTTGGAAACAATGCCGAAGAAGTTTAAAAAAACGCTTGTCGCGGCGCGCGGGGAAGCAGGCACCACGCCGCACATGGCGTACTTCGGGGATACTGAGGAAGAAGCGCATTGGATAAGAAGCCACATTCAATTCTTAGAGAAAAAAGGAATGCCGCTCTCGCGTCAGGCAGTGCTTTTCCGGTCCTCGTATATTTCAATCCCGCTTCAGGCGGAGCTTACCAAACACGGAATTCCCTATGAAGTATTCGGAGGATTGAAGTTCTATGAGATGGCGCACGTAAAAGATGTGCTCGCGTATCTCAAAATTCTCGCGAACCCCCGCGATGAACTAAGCTGGAGCAGAGTGCTGCTTCTTATTCCCGGCGTGGGATTGAAGACCGCAGATACGATCTGGAATCATGTGAAGCGCGAGAATGGCGCGGCTTCGAATCTAGAATGGGGGAACTACCCCAACGGGGTGCGGGCGCTTGTTGAGACGCTGCATCTTGCCGCAGAGGAGTCGAAACCGATTCAGGATCGTTTTGATGTTCTTCTCTCGTACTACACGCCCGTACTGAAACAAAAATTCGATGACTGGCCCTCGCGCAAGAACGATCTCGAGGTACTCCGCGAGATTGCCGGATATTATAACGATCTTCACTCGTTCCTCGCCGACTGCGCGATCGAACCGCCGGAACGCCGACAAAAAAGAAAAGAACATGCGCTTACGCTCTCCACAATTCATTCGGCAAAGGGACTCGAGTGGGATTCGGTGTGCCTCTTGGGTGCGATCGATGGAGTACTCCCTTCGAAGATGGCATTTGATTCTGAGGAAGAGCTCGAAGAAGAACAACGCCTCCTCTATGTCGCGGTGACGCGCGCGAAAAACGACCTTGCGCTCTCGTTCCATTTGGAGGGTGGGCGCGGGGGATTCTCCTTACACAGATTATCCCGTTTTCTCGAGGAAGAAGAGGTATTTGCCGCGCTCGAACACAGGGATTATTCGGAGCGTCGCGCGCGGGAGCAGGCGGTGTGGAACGATGGGACTGACGGGGTTTATGAAGAAGATGAGGTGGAGTATTAAATATCCGGCCGTAATGTTTTTGATGAAAACGTGGTAAAACCCAAAACTTTTGCTGAGTTGACACGAAAATAAAGACACCTTATTCTAAGAAAACTATGGCAAAGGTTACTATCTACTCCACCCCAACTTGCGTATTTTGCAAGATGGCAAAGGCGTTTTTCGCCGCAAATAAAGTTGAGTATGCCGAGAAGGACGTCGCGGCAGACCTCGAAGCGCGCAAGGAGATGGTCGAAAAATCGGGCCAGCTTGGCGTGCCGGTTATCGACATCGACGGGGCGATCACCGTAGGGTTCGACAAGGATCGACTCTCGGAATTGCTTCACTTGTAATTCCACCCGGTTCAATAGAGTAAGGAGTTGTTCTTTAACCTCGAATATTCGGGGTTCTCTCTGCGCCGCATTCCTCCGAACGAGGGTAGGACTTGGCCTAAGATAATAAAGTAGCCCCTCGTCGTGAACTCCTCGGGATGCTTACGAAGCGTGTTTATCTTCCTTGTTAGTGCGCTTCGTAAGCAAGCGCCCGAGCCGAGGAGGAATGCGGCGCAGGAGAGTTGTAAAAAATAATTTGCCCAAGTGGGGGTGGTATAGTACAATGAGCGCTGATTTGGATATGAAAGGAGTGAAACGATTCATATCATCTTTCAAAAAGCCGTGGCGGGCTGTTTTTTTGGGTATTCTGATTCTCGTAGTGATTCTTTTGGTCGTTCAGAAAAACGGGAACGGCGCTCCGGAACTTGTTCAAGTGACGCGCGGCACTGTTACCCAGGAAGTTATCGCGACGGGACAAATTGTGCCCGAGAAAGACGTGAGTCTCGCATTCCAGACGGCAGGCACGATTGCACGCGTGTATGTACAAGTGGGTGATAAGGTGGATGTCGGTACTTTACTTCTCTCGCTCGACGACGCAGAATTCCGGGCCCAGCTCGCAGAAGCGAATGCGGCAGTAGATTCCGCAGAAGCGAACCTTGGTCTTCTAAAACAGGGAGCCAAGGCGGAGGATGTGCGCGTTTCCGAAGCCCAGGTTGCGGAGGCCGAGGGGACGCTCATAAGTGCGAAGCGAGGGGTTATGAGTGCGATTCAGAGTGCGGTTGCGGATGCCGACGATGCAATATATAACCGCGCCGATCAGCTTTTCACGAATGCGACGACGAATCCGCAACTCGTATTTTCTTCAAGTGACACGCAGCTCTCCGGGGATGTGCAATCGGAACGGCTTCAGGTACAAGGAATGCTTGTTCCCTGGGAGGCGTCCGTGAGAGGACTTACCGATCAAAACGATCTTCATCTCGCGATTGGAACGGCAAGCGATGTGTTGGGGAACGTTCAACAAACACTCTCCGATCTTACGCTCGCCTTGAGTAAAGCCGCGACGAATTCTTCCTATCCTCAGTCCACGATCGACGGATGGAAGACCAGCATCGCGACCGCGAGGACGAACGTAAGTGCCGCGATCGCGGGTATCGCGTCGGCGCGGGGAACACTTGTGGCCGCGGAGGCGGGTCTCTCGGTTTCCCAGAATCAACTTGCATTAAAGAAAGCTCCCGCAACGCCGGAAGAAATTGCGGCGCAGGAAGCAGGAGTGGGACAAGCGCAGGCGAAAGTCGCGCTCATTCAAGCGCAGATGGATAAGATGACGCTCCGATCTCCCTTGAAGGGCGTAGTGACGCGCCAAGACGGGAAGATAGGCCAGTCGGTTTTCTCGACGACGGGATTGACCTCTCTCGTTTCAATAATCGGTGAGAACAGCCTGGAGATAGAAACAAATACCCCGGAGATCGACGTTGCGAAACTACAGACAGGGAACGTCGTGCGATTTACCCTGGATGCGCTTCCCGGAGAAAATTTCACGGGACGCATCATTTCGATAGATCCTGCGGAAACGGTAATAGACGGTGTCTCGAATTACAAGGTAAAAATTGCCTTTGATGCGATGGATCCGCGTTTCAAGAGCGGGCTTACGGCAAACCTGGAGATAGAGACGGTAAAGAAGGAAAATGTCCTGCTCCTTCCGCAATACGCGATCGTCGAGAACGCTTCGGGAACGTTCATACGACGACTTGAAGGCAAGAAAGAAATCGAGGTACCGGTTACGCTCGGTATCCGGGGGCGGGACGGAAATGTAGAGGTTATCTCCGGTCTTAAGGAGGGGGATAAAGTCCTGAATGTCGGATCGAAACCGAAGAATTAGAAACGAAAGGAGTAATCGTATGGCACGCGTGGAATTTTGGATTTTTTTGATTATCGGTTTTGTGATCGCCTATGTGGGATTTGCCCACGCGCACGGGGGTTTCTAACTCGCTTTCTTTTTTTGTTCGTAGTTGTTGTTCCGAAGCGCGAGTCCCTCCGATTCGAACCATGAAAGGAACTTGTCCGGATTATTCTTCTCGAAGGGTATGAAGAACTTCAGCCAGCCGCCTATCCTCCGGATTTGCGGATTCAGGCCGTTTTCCGATCCAACCTCCTTCATTTTTTCTAAAAGACGGCTTGCATTCTTTTCCTCGATGTATCCGAGAAACGACGTATCGCTTATCTCAAAGTAGCCGTGTCGTTCACCCCACGCCGGTTTCCCGTTTTCTTCGGGAGCCCGTGCGGCAACTGCGGGAAGGTTTCCCAACAAACGATCGCCCCACCCAAGTTTGTTTTTCCGAACATAGACGATGTTTCCGAAACGGCTTTCCCTTACATTTTTCTTCGATTTCAGGTAGCGATGCGATGTTTCCATATTTCCCTTTTGTTTTGCAACCGCGCCCTCGATGTGATATTTCGATACGGAATCCTGGGAAAGAGGAATCTGTGATTTTTTTATGACCGCTTCCCGTATCGTTTCTTTCGTGGAAGAAAAATCGGACCAGTCGGCGCGTACGCCGTGAAGCGCATCCCCCAGTATCTCGGAGAGTTTCTCGGCATCGAGCAGCCGGTTGATTTTGAAAAGATTTATCCTCGTCTTGTCGAAAAAATCCTCTTTCGTGTATTTGAGCCACTGGCCGCGTTCAATGATATCGGCGAAGATCGCGGCGCCTAAGAGCTCTTTCTTTTTGTTTTCTTCGAGTCCTTCAAAAAATCCCGCCTTGCTGAGCGTCTCATAAAGCACCATGGCCGGGCCTGCGTTCATTCTGTGTTGTTCCTTTTCGTCCGATTCTCTCTTCTCGTATTGTGCGCGTTCTTCGTCGGGTATCGCGACGATAAGGCCATCCTTGAGAAGCTCTTTCGGAATCTCATCCTCCTTGCCGCCCTCGAAAAAACTCAGTTTCGTCTTGTCGAGTTTGAATCCTGCTTCCTCGAGGAGCGTTTTCTGAATGTCATAATTTAATCCGCGCGGTTCTTCGATCGCATTTTTCCCGGTTGCGGTATCGTAATGCAGGTAGCCGGGAAACAAAAATCTCTTGTAATGATGAAGCATCTCCGCCTTGAGAGAGCTTTTGAGCTCCTGTTCGCGGGGGTAGCGTCCGGCCTTCCAATCGGACCTTATCCACGCACCTTCATAAAGAGGATCGATAATGTGTTCTTTGAGACCGGTCAAGAGATGATGCGGCATCCTCTTTTCCTCGATGTCGGTTCGCGCGGGATCGATTTCAAAATTCCGTCCGAGCTCTTCCTTCAGTTTTTCAAATACTGCTGTGTTGAGGACCGTTTCCGCGGCGTTTCCGTAGTCCTTAAGCTGTTCCTTCGGGATGCTCGAGAGCATGGAAAAATCTTTGTTCTCTTCCTCGGGAGTATTCCTTTGTTCGAAGAAATCTTCTTTCATGCGCTTTTCACCACTATATGGCAATCGGAAAGAATGGTCAAAATGCGCGGGAAGGAGTAGTATGGGAAAAAGGTCGTTCGCGTCTGTTTTTTATGCAAGCATTTCTTCAAAATAATCTGGTATTTCTGTTGATTATCCTTTGGACGCTGCCTTGGAAAGGGGTGGCGCTCTGGAAGTCGGCGCGTCTCAGCCAAAAATGGTGGTTTGTGGCGCTTCTCGTGATCAACACGATCGGAATTCTCGAGATCCTTTATATCTTCGTGTTCTCGAAACATGCGGGATCGGGAGGAACTTCGGAAACGTCACTCAAAAACTAGGACGATGAACGGTACGCGTACGAGAAACATCTTCAGCCCCCAAAGCGGCGAGCCGTTTAAATTGAGCCGCTCCAAAATCGAGCTCTTCACGGAGTGCCCGCGCTGTTTCTATCTCGATCGCCGGCTCGGCGTCGGACGTCCTCCGGGGTTTCCCTTCACGCTGAATTCCGCAGTCGATACGCTTTTGAAAAAAGAGTTCGACGTGCATCGCGCGCAAGGCACCTCGCACCCGCTTATGAAGGCGTATGGCGTCGATGCGGTTCCTTTCCCGCACGAGATGATGGACGAGTGGCGGGAAAACTTCAAAGGAGTTCAGTTCTACCACGAGCCGACGGGCTTCTTCGTGACGGGTGCGGTGGACGACGTCTGGGTGAATCCGAAAAAAGAACTTATCGTCGTGGATTACAAAGCAACCTCGACCTCGAGCGAGATCACGCTCGATGCGGAATACCGTCAGGCGTACAAGCGGCAGATGGAGATCTACCAGTGGCTTTTGCGAAAGAATGGTTTCACGGTTTCGGACATCGGTTACTTCGTCTATGCGAACGGCGACAAAGATAAGGAAGCGTTCGACGGGAAGTTGGAGTTCGCCATCACGCTCCTTTCTTATGCGGGAAACGATGCATGGGTTGAACCGGCACTTCATGCAATAAGAACATGCCTTGAAGGCGATATGCCAAATCCGAATCCCGCATGCGAATACTGCGCGTACCGGAAGGCGGCGAAAGTGCACGAAGACGAATCAGGAATTATGAATTAGGAATTACGAACCGTATGCTTGCGGAAGATTTAAAAAACCTAATACAGGGGGATGTGATGTCCGATGAGAATACGCTCTCGGCATACAGCACCGACTACTCTATCTTTAGGGTAACACCGAGCGTGGTAGTGTTCCCGAAGGATAAGGAAGACGTGGAGAAGCTCGTCCAATATGCGGCAGAGAAGAAAAAAAGCGGAGAGGCCATTTCCCTCACCGGCCGCTCGGCGGGAACGGACATGTCGGGCGGGCCCTTGAACGACTCCGTGATCGTCGAGTTCGCGAAGTATTTCAACCACATCCGCGAAATCGGGAGCGATTACGCCGTCGTCGAGCCGGGAGTGTACTTCCGTGATTTTGAAAAAGAACTTGATAAGAAAGGACTGCTCTATCCGTCTTATCCCGCATCCAAAGATCTGTGCGCGATGGGAGGAATTGTGAACAACAACTCGGGCGGCGAGAAGACCCTTGGGTATGGGAAGACGGAAGATTATGTGGAAGAAGTGACGGTCGTCCTCGCGGACGGAAAAGAACACGTTTTGAGGCCTCTCTCGGCGGACGAACTCTCTTCAAAACTCAAAGAGGAAAATTTCGAAGGCGACATCTATCGGAAGCTTTTCAAACTTATTGAGGATAACTACGATGCAATTCAAAATGCGAAGCCGAAGGTTTCGAAAAATTCCGCGGGGTACTTCCTGTGGAATGTGTGGGATAGAAAGACGTTCGACATTATAAAGCTCATCGTGGGTTCTCAAGGGACGCTCGGGCTTTTGACCGCCGCGAAACTCCGGCTTGTGAAGAAGAAGAAATACTCAGCGCTTGCGGTTATCTTTTCAAGAACCCTGGATCCCGTGCCAGATCTCGTGGATGATCTTCTCAAGTTCCACCCTGAAGGCATCGAGTCATACGACGATAAGACACTCTCGCTCGCGATGAAGTTTCTCCCATCGCTCATAAAGCTTATGAAGGGAGGAGCGGTGAAATTGTTGTTCCAGTTTCTCCCGGAGCTTTTCGTAGTACTTCGCGGAGGGATGCCGCAGATGATATTGCTTGTGTCCTTCACCTCGGATGACAAGGAGGAACTTCATCGGGATATGGAAGAAGTACGTGCGACCGCGAAAAAGTATCCGGTGAGCGTGCGCATTATAAAAACCGAAGAAGGCGCACAAAAGTACTGGGTGATTCGTCGACAGAGTTTTGCGCTCTTGCACAGCCATGTGAAGGGAATGTATGCCGCGCCCTTCATCGATGATATTATTGTCGATCCGAAGTACATGCCGGAACTCCTGCCGCAAGTGGATATAATTCTCGATAAGCACAAGGACAAGCTCATCTACACAATCGCGGGTCATCCCGGAAACGGTAACTTCCACATTATTCCGCTCGTGCGCCTGAATGACGAGGAAACGAGAAAAATAATTCCGCAGGTAACGGAGGAGGTATATAAACTTGTGTTCAAATACGGCGGCTCGATTACCGCGGAACACAACGACGGCCTCATCCGCACGCCGTATCTCGAGGAGATGTACGGCGAGAAGATCACCGAGCTTTTCGAAGGGGTGAAGAACATCTTCGATCCTATGGACATCTTCAATCCGCGGAAGAAAGTGGGAGGGACGACCGAGTATGCGGTGGAGCATATGCGAAGAAGTTGAATGAACGACAGCTTCTTTCTCGAACGAGCATAGCGGAGCAAGGCCATGCCTTCGTGAATGAGAACGAAAGAAATAGGAATTGAAGGTGTTTGAGCCCCCACTTAGTTTCTAAACAGAGGGCGAGTTCCTTCAATTCCGTTCGTTTCTAAGGGCGAGTGAACAAGAAGACATCCGAGCGGAGCTCTCTGCAAGTGAGGGGAAGAAGCTGTCGTTCATTTCGATGGAGGGAATGTACCCTTTTATCCGCCTGCGCGAGAATACCCCGGGCGTAAGCCCGCGGAGCTTCATTTGTAAGGAGGTTAAACCTCCTTTACTATTCTTTTAATGTCTTATTTTGAGGTTATAAAAAGTGACTCAAGAACCAGTGCACGGGCGGGGGTTTTAAAGACGCCACACGGGGAGGTGAAAACACCCTCCTATGTGGTCGTGGGGACGGATGCGGCGGTGCGGTGCGTGCCGCCCGAAGAACTGTCGCGCACGAAAACGCAGCTTATTATCGCAAATACTTATCATCTTTGGAGAACATTGGAGGAACGATTGGAGACATTCGAAGGACTGCACGAACGGATGAGATGGAACGGACCCCTCATGACCGATAGCGGGGGATTTCAAGTTTTCAGTTTTGGCTTCGGGCGGGAGCACGGCATGGGGAAGATGGGAAGAGTATTCCCGGGAAGAAAACTATCTTCCGGAACCGGGCGTTCTTCGTCTCCAGCGGACGAAGCCGCCCTGCGCTCTCGCCCCGATAAGTCCGATAAAAATCGGACATCAAGCTCATCGGGGCTCCGAGAGCTTCCGTCGGATAGTTTTCTTCCCGGGAGCAAAGAAAATCTGGTGAGGGTAGTTGATGACGGCGTTTATTTCATTATTGAAGGTGGAGAGCAATATTTGGATGCTGAACTCTCTATTCATATTCAGGAAAAACTCGGCGCGGATATTATTGTAGCGTTCGACGAGCCGACCTCGCCTTTGCATGATCATGCCTATACGAAAGAATCGCTTGCGCGGACGCATGCGTGGGCGCTCCGTTCACTCGCGGCGCGGACACGCAGAGATCAAATGATGTACGGCGTGGTGCAGGGAGGCGCTTTTGAGGACTTGAGGAAAGAGAGCGCGGACTTTATCGGGAAACAAGCATTCGAAGGGTTTGCGATCGGCGGATCGTACGGAGAGTCCATGGGCGCACCGCGCGAGCAGATGCTCTCGGTCTTGAAGTGGAGTGTCCCATATCTCCCGAGAGAAAAACCGCGGCATCTTTTGGGGATTGGGCGCATCGAGGACGTCTTCGATGCGGTCGAACTCGGCATGGACACGTTCGATTGCGTAATCCCGACAAGAGAGGCGCGCCATGGATCAATATGGACGGCGCACGGCAGATTCGACGTGCGGAAAGGTGCGTTCGAGGGGAGTAAAGAATCGATCGAAGAAGGATGCGAGTGTATCGCATGCGGAGAGAAAAAAATCACGCGAGGAGAGCTCCGTGAGCTTTTTAAGTTGAAAAATCTGAAGGCGGGTCATCTTGCCACGGTGCATAATATCTATTTTTTCAACAACTTACTCGAACAAATCAGGAAGTCGATTTTTGAAAGTACGTTTTCGGAGTTCAAGAAAAAATTCATTTTGAATATTTCTTAGTTCCAGTACAATAAAAGCAATGAAGTATGGAGTCATTGTGTTATTGATCCTCGGCATCGGAATCATCGGGGGAATTCTAGTTTTTGGGGAAAGAAATCAGACGATCACGGTGCCGAATACCGCGCCCGGAGAGACAGCGCCCCTTGTGTCTTCGTCGGTATCCGCGGGGGAAGACGTTTTAAGTCCGGTTTCTGGTATGACTACGACGACTTCAATCGCCATCTCTGCGGCGATTGCAACAAACACACCGGTTGAGTCGGTGGCCACTTCGGTACTTTCCGTACAGTTCTCCGATCTCACGCCGTCCCAGGGAGAGACGGTGGTTGTAACTATTTCGGGGAGTCCGGAGCATCCCAAGGTGTCTTTCGACAATAAAGAAATTCCGGTATTTTTCTATCAAGGCGGATTGCGTGCGTTGGTTGCGATCGGGGCGCATGAGTCAATTGGGTCGCACATGGTGAAGGTAACAGCCGACGGCTTCCCAGATTATTCACAGTCGATAACGGTGAAGAGCGGGAAGTTTCCCGTGGTGGATCTTGGGATTCCGGAGAAGATGGGGACGACTACGCCAGCCCGGCTTGTACAGGATCTCTCAAAAGAGAATGCTGAATTGAATGCGATTGTGGCGCTCGTAACTCCCGAGACGTTCTTCACGCGCGGGTTCGGCTTGTCGCTTGCCGACAATACCCGTCTCGGATCGGTTTTCGGCGAAATCAGAAAAACGGGAGATCAAACAATTTCGCATCTTGGCGTGGATTTCCGCGGAGCGGAGGGGAGTAAAGTTGTGGCGATGAATGACGGCGTGGTGGAAAAAGCGGAGAGCACCGCACTCTACGGCAACACGATAATCATCGATCATGGAGAGGGTATCTTCTCCATGTATCTTCATTTGAAGACGATTCTTGTCGCGAAAGGAGCGAGAGTGAAAAGGGGACAGGTTATCGGTACCTTGGGACAGACGGGATATGCGACGGGGCCTCATCTTCATCTTTCGGTGAAGATTAACGGCATCTCGGTAGATCCCATCAAGTTCGTGGATGCGTTTAGATGAGAGGAGTAGTACTCTTCGATTTCTCGAACCACTCCTTTTCCTCCCTCACGAGCAGAAACGTTCGCTCGCAGGAATCCATCTTCGTTCGTCCTCGCACTCGCGGCAATTATGCAAACTCGACCTTAGGGGACTCGGACAGTGCATAATTGCTCGTGTGCGTCGTCCTCACTCGGGGATTCCTTACCTCGCTCACGTATGCTCGTGAGGGAGGAAAAGGAGTGGTTCTCAAATCCACAGAGGTTCTATCTCGAATTTTCTCCACGGGGAAGAACCTTTATCTCGGTGAAGCATCGTGGAGCGAAATAGATGTCTTCCCGAGCGAAGACGAAGGAACCAAAGAGGTTCTGCACTGTACGAATCCCGAATCTGCCGAAGGCAGAGAAGGTTGAGTTGCAGGACCCTTTAGGTTCCGAGGATGAGCGAGGAGGAGACATATTGAGCGGAACGTTTTGTTGGCCGAGAGGAAGGTTCTTCCCCGTGAGTTGTGTCTAGAGGGCTTTACAAGAGAGAGAAGAGAAACCTCTCGCTTTGTAAGTTGATTCTTGGTTATTTGTGATATACACTCTTAGGGATGTTTTCACGGAAAAAGGCGGGAGTATTACTCATTGTCGTCATAGTGCTTTCACTAAGTGCCGCGGCGTTCGCGTACGAACCCGTCTAGCAGAAGATAAGTTCGTTTCGTCCGTGGAATCTCGGGCTTGATCTTGCCGGAGGGAGCTTGCTTACGTATGAGATCGATCTCTCGAAAATTCCCGCTACCGACAGGGATTCGGTAGTGGCGGGAATGCGTGATGTAATTGAAAAACGGGTGAACCTGTTCGGCGTGAGTGAGCCGAGGGTATATACCGAGACCAGCGGCGATACGTCGCGGCTCGTGGTGGAACTTGCGGGCATCAAGGATATCAATCAGGCGATACGGGAAATCGGTGCAACACCCTACCTCGATTTCAGGGAGGTAGAGGCGACGGGGACGAGTACCGCCACTTTTATTCCCACTGAACTCAACGGACGCTACGTACAAAGCGCACAGGTGGGATTCAATCAAACGACTCGCGCGCCGGAGATAGATTTTTCATTGAACGACGAAGGCGCGAAATTATTCCAGGAGATCACAGGGCGCGCGATCGGCAAGCCGCTTTGTATTTTCATTGACGGCAGTTTCATCATTCCCGACAGCCCCACCGACAGCTGTCCCACGGTGCAGACGGAAATTTCGGGAGGAAAGGCGGTTATTTCGGGGAGTTTTACACTCGATCGGGTGCGTCAGATCGTGGAGCGTTTCAATGCGGGAGCGCTTCCCGCGCCCATCACGCTCGTGAACCAACGGACGGTCAATGCCGATTTCGGCCGAGATGCCCTGAACCGCGCGATTATCGCGGGGCTTGTGGGCACGCTTGCCGTGATGCTCTTCATGGTGTTCTACTACAGGAAACTGGGACTCTTCGCCGCGGCGGCGCTCGCGATGTATATCGCCTTGGCACTCGCAATCTTCAAAATACTGCCGGTTACCATGACACTTTCGGGAATCGCCGGGTTCATTCTCTCGATCGGCATGGCGGTTGATGCCAACGTGCTCGTGTTCGAGCGCACAAAAGAAGAGTTGCAGAAGGGATTGAGTCATGTGGCGGCGATCGAAGAAGGGTTCAGGAGAGCATGGACTTCGATCCGCGATTCGAACATCTCGACGATGCTCACGGCCGCGGTGCTCTACTATCTGACCTCGAGTTTCGTCCGCGGGTTCGCGCTCACGCTGTTCTTGGGAGTGGTAATAAGCATGTTCTCCGCGATCACGATTACCCGCACTATGCTTCGCGTCTCCATGAGTCGGAATGATAAAAAACAAGAGCGGACGCAATAACGATTATGATTAAAAACCTGGACATCATAAAAAATAAGAAGTACTTCCTCGGATTTTCGCTGATGCTCGTCATCGCGAGTTTCGTAGTGATTGCGGTGTTCGGTTTAAAATCGGGGATCGATCTCGAAGGGGGAACGCAGTGGCAGGTTACGGTCCAAAAAGCAGGCGTGAGCGAAGAGGAACTGCAGTCCGTGTTGCAACAGACAAACAAGAATACCGAAGTGATCGTAAAAAAAGCGGATGACGGCAGTTTTCTTATCCGCACGCACACCATGAACAACGACGAGCACCAGACGAACGTGAAGGCGCTTGAGGCGGCGTTCGGAGGCGTGGATGAAAAAAGTTTCTCCTCGATTGGGCCCGCAATCGGTGCCGAACTGAAACGGAATGCAATATGGGCGATCGTGGCGGTGCTCTTCGGCATCTCGCTCTACATCGCGTGGGCGTTCAGGAAAGTTTCCGAGCCGGTGCGATCGTGGAAGTACGGAGTGGCTACGCTCATCTCGCTTCTTCATGATGTGAGTATTCCCACGGGCATACTTGCGATCTTGGGCGCGGTGAAGGGGATTGAAATCGATACGAATTTCATCGTGGCGCTCCTTGTGGTGATGGGATTCTCGGTACACGATACGATCGTCGTATTCGACCGCATCCGCGAGAACCTTATCCGTGAACGCGGGAAAAAGACCCCGCTTGGCGACATCATCAACTACAGCGTGAGAGAAACGTTCGCCCGGTCGGTGAACACCTCTTTCACGCTCTTTCTCGTGCTTCTTGCACTTCTCCTATTTGGCCCCGCTTCCTTGTTCTATTTCGTTCTTACTATTCTCGTAGGCACCATATTCGGTACTTACTCATCAATCTTCGTGGCAAGCCCGCTTTTGTACCTCTGGCAGAGGAAATAAGAGGTTATCCCGGAGTGTACTAAATACGGGTCTCCCCGGAGGGGTTGACCCCGTAGTGAAAACTCGATAATCATTTACTCAATAAGAACACTTTATAAGACACTGCCCCTGAGGGAGTTGTAAGCGAAACCAAAACCAAAAGGTCGCATAAAATCGAGTTTCTACTACGGGGTTGACCCCATTTCCGAATTATGCTAAAATCTTTTTCAGATATGAAAGAGATAACAATACATGAATTTATAGACAACCTTCTGTCGGATTTTTCCCCGAAGCAGCGGCGGGTAGTCGTCGGGCGTTTTGGGCTGAAAAATGGCGAGGTGATGACGCTCCAAGCGATCGGTGATGAACTCAAGATCACGAGGGAACGGGTCCGCCAGATCGAGGAACAGGCGATAAAGAAGCTTCGCGATAAGATAAAAGTTTCCGCTGCGCATATCCTCGAAGTTGCGGAGAAGCACCTGAAGTTGGTCGGAGACGTTCGTCGCGATGATTTGTTTATCCAGGATCTCATCTTTGCGCTCGGCATCGATTCTTCCGTGAAATATCCGGGGGAAAAGCTGCGGTTCATCCTTTCCGTCGCCGGCGTCCCTTCATTCGCGAAGGAAGATGAAAAATATAATGCGTACTGGTACTCCGATGAAAAGGCGAAAACAAAATTCCTGGAATTTGTGAAAGAAGTGACGAACTTTTTGAAAACGGGGAAAAAGCAGGAAATGATCGACAAAAAATTATATCTCATGCACTGCAAAGATTTAATTTCCTGCCACTTGCTTTCAATACCCAAGCATTTCGGAGTGAACGTATTCGGCGACTTCGGACTTGCGGTGTGGCCCGAGATTGCACCGAAGACCATTCGCGACAAAGTGTACCTCGTCTTGAAAAAGCACGAGAAACCCCTTCACTTTGAAGATATCGCGAAGTACATCAACCGCTACGGCCTCGACAAAAAATCGGCGCACATACAGACGGTTCATAATGAACTTATCAAAGATAAGCGGTTCGTACTGGTGGGGCGCGGCGTGTATGCGCTCCGCGAGAACGGATTCGAGGCGGGCACGGTACGGGAAGTGATTGCGCGGCTTCTTTCGACGCATGGGCCTCTTCACTCGACCGAGGTAGTAAACCTGGTAAATCAACAGCGCTTTTTGAAGGAAAATACCATTCTCCTGAATCTCCAGAATCGGCGTCATTTTAAACGGCTTGACGACGGCCGTTACAAGATACGAGAAGCATAACAAAAACCGCGGGACTGTCCCGCGGTTTTCCTTTCTCTCCAAACGCGTTACAATAAGGGAGAAAATGCTTGATCATTTGCTTCGGGAAATAGGCACTTTTCTTGAAGAACTCTTCAGAAAAGAAGAGGTATGGGTCATTCTCTTTTTTATGGCGATAGGAGGATTCTTCCTTGTGCCGCGTTTCGGAATAGGGGATGTGATTCTTTACTTTCTGGAAAGTACCTGGTGGTTGTGGGCGTTTCTTATCATCGCTCCGATTGCGAACGGCACATGGCTCCACTGGCGGCAGGAGGTATTTATGCATGATATCAAGTGGGTAATTTTCGAGCTTCGCATGCCGCGGCACGTCGAGAAAAGTCCGCAGGCTATGGAACAGGTATTCGCCGCAATCCATACGCTTAGGAACACCGCGAACGACTTGGAGGAAAAATACAAGGACGGCGAGGTGACGCGGTGGTTCGCATTCGAGATGGTATCCTTCGAAGGCGAAACCCATTTTTATGTGCGGACGTACGCACGCCTTAAGGGCCTCGTCGAAGCGGCGTTCTTCTCGTACTATCCCGATCTTGATATCGTGGAAGTCCCCGACTACATGGAAAAAATTCCCGAGAGTGTCCGTGACGTGTATGAACAAGGATTGGACATGTGGGGAAGCGAGATGCTGCTCACCAAGGAAGAATATTATCCGATAAAGACCTACGTTGATTTCGAAAGCGAGGCCGATGAGAAAAAATTCGATCCCATCTCGACCTTCCTCGAGGTGTTTGCGAAACTTGCGAAAGGGGAGGTAGTGGGAGTCCAGATACTTGTCGCACCCGCGGGGGCGGAAGAATGGGTTGATAAATGGGAAGAAGGCGTGAAGAAGATGAGGGAGCCGGAGACGAAGAAGAAAAAATTCATGACGCCGCAGGGTCAAGAGCAGGAGTTCGAGTCGTTTATCATGCGTTCGCCGGGACAGACGGACGTGTTGAAGGCGATCGAGAAAAATCTTTCGAAACCCGCATTCGATACCATCATCCGCTTTGTCTATCTTTCGCCCAAATCGACGTTCTACGACAGCTTCGCGCGAAGAGGTATCGTGGGGTCGTTCAACCAGTATGGAGCGCTTGATCTGAACTCGTTCATTCAAAACTATGCCTTGAGTACCCGCACGAGAATCTGGAATAAGCCCTACGTGTTTCCGAGGACGCGCGGCGAATACCGCAAGGCGCGGCTTCTTCATATGTATCGTGAGCGTACCATTCCTCCGGAAACGGTCATGGGCCGTATCTTGACCTCGTACTTCTTCAATTGGAATAAGCCATCCCGCTTTGTAAAGATGAATACCGAGTGCCTTGCCTCGCTCTTCCACGTGCCCACGATCAATGTGCTGACCGAGCCGCACCTTCGCCATTTGGAGAGTAAGAAAACGGGACCTCCGGCGGGTCTTGCGATTTTCGGCGGAGAGGAAGAGGTAGAACGGTTCAAATAATCAGCTATGGGTTCATTTTTTTCAGGCATCGGTAATTTTTTCACCAGTTTCCCATGGGAGGGACTTTTCTCGGTTGCGCGAGTGGTGTTTATTGTCCTTGATATACTCCTCCTTGTCGCATTTTGTTTTGCGGCGTGGAAGGCATGGAAATTTCGCCCCGATCTCGAGATGAACTTCAGGGGCGGGATAAAAGAAAAGAAGGAAAAGAAAGCGCTTCCCGTCGATCGTGCGCGTGTAAAAAATCATTGGGAGAAAATCAAAAAGGATGCGGTAAGCGCGCCGCCGCACTCCATGAAACTCGGAGTGATCGCCGCAGATAATCTCACGGATTCGGTGTTACAGACCATAGGGCTTCCCGGTGAACACATGGCGGATCGTCTTCAAGAACTCGATCTTGAAGAGCTCGAAACGATCGAGGATCTTTGGAGGGCGCATAAGATACGAAATCAGCTTGTGCATACGCCCGGGTTCGAAATCTCAAAAAAGGAAGGAGAAGAAATGCTCGACGCGTATGAGGCGTTTTTAAAAGAATTGGGAGCGCTTCAATAATTTTTTAATTTACAATTTGAAATTTTTATTCAATTTTAAATGATTTAAGTTTAAATTTTTAAAACATTATAACATTAGGATTTGATTAAAAATTAAAAATTTTGAATTAAAAATTATCGTCTATTATGCCTCGCGAATCAAAACTGCAAATTATCAAATATGCTCCTCCGCCGCCGGAGCTGCCGATCTACGGGCAAGTTGACCCGAAGGACGTGTCGTTTATAGGGAGAACCAATTACGTCGCCGCGCTTGAGCGGAAGAATTTCATCTTTGGCATCAAACGCGTCGACAGAAGAAGGCACGCGTACATCATCGGGAAAAGCGGCGTCGGAAAATCGAAGCTCTTGGAACTTTTTACGCGCCAGGATATCGCCTATGGCCACGGACTTTGCCTTATCGATCCGCACGGCGAAACGATCGACGACATCCTTCCGTTTATCCCAAAGGAACGCATTGATGATGTGTGCATCATCGATCCTTCCGACATTAATTACCCCGTATCCTTCAACCCGCTTGCAAACATCGATCCCTCTTTCAAACATCAGCTTACCCAAGGTCTTATTGAAGTCATGGAAAAGCAGTTCGGTGCGAACTGGACGCCGCGGCTCGAGCACGTATTCCGCTTTACCTGTCTCGCGCTTCTCGATTATCCGCATGCCACCATGCGCGGCATGATCTCGATGTTGACCGATAGAAACTACCGCCAAAAAGTAGTGGAATATATCGAGGACGACATGGTAAAACGCTTCTGGGCGATCGAGTTTGCCGACTGGTCGGAAAAGTTCGACACGGAGGCCATCATCCCGCTTGTAAACAAGCTCGGACAGTTCCTTTCGGATCCGATGCTTCGGAACATCTTCGGGCAGAAAGAAAACAAGGTAAAACTCGAAGAGTTGATGCAGGAGAAGAAGATCATTCTCATCAATCTTTCGAAGGGGAAGATCGGAGAAGAAAATTCAAGTTTCTTCGGTTCGATGTTCATCACGAAAATTAAGCAAGCCGGCATGGCGCGCGCCGCGCTTCCAACCTCCGAACGGCACGACTACTACGTGTATGTGGACGAGTTCCAGAATCTCGTAACCGATACGTTTGAAAACCTTTTGTCCGAGGCGCGCAAGTACGGATTGTGTCTTACAGTCGCGCATCAGTATGTGGGGCAACTCTTGCCGAAGGTAGAAGCCGCCGTTCTGGGAAATACCGGAACGATTATCATTTTCCGCGTAGGCGGCGAAGATGCCGTGAAACTGAAACCGGAGATGGCGCCCATCTTCGATATTAAGGATATGATCAACCTCGGTATGGGTCAGATTTATATCAAGATGACGATTGATGGCGAGACGTACGATCCATTTTCCGCAGAGACGCTGAAAGTGCTCCCGCCGACGCATCCCTCATATAAGGAAGAAATCGTCGCGCGATCGCGCGAGAAGTATTCAATCTCCGCGGATGCGGCAAAGCGGCTCATCGCGGAAGAGGAAGAAGGAATTTTCCGAAGTGCCCAGGAAAAGGCGGCGATCACTGGCAAACCGCAGGCGGCGGCCGGAAACGATACTCCAGAACCACTCATATAGATTTCTCCTAAACCCAGTAGTGAAAACTCGATTGTGTATTGCCCCTCTTTTCCTCGATTTATTTCATATCTCCACAAAGGCGTAAAATAATTAAGAAGATTCAAGCATCAAAAACAAATTATCGAGTTTCTACTACTGGGAAAGGTCGCTAGTTTAAAAGTAAATTATATGGTTCTCATTTATACCACGTGTAAAAATGAAGAAGAGGGAAAGAAACTCGCAAAACTGATTATCGAGCATCATATGGCCTCGTGCGTGAACGTGTGGCCCATTCAGTCGGTCTATCGCTGGGAAGGGGAGATCAAGGAGGACCAGGAGGCCGGGGTTCTTGTAAAGACGCTCGAGTCGAAACTGCAGCCGATTGAAGATCTGATCATGCAGAATCACGCGTATGTCACTCCTTTTATAGGGGCTGTCGATGTGCGTCGTATCAACCATGCCTACAAGGAGTGGATGTCGGAGGTGGTCCGGTAGTTGCATTTTTTGGAAGTTGTGATATAATATAACCATTGAAATGCCACTCTGGCTCATTATTGTTGTAGCGTTAGTTATTGCATACACGGTCTACTCGATTGTGAAGGGTCTCACACTCACCTTCAGATGTAGGAGACTTCTGAGGCGTCACCGCATGCTCTTAGGAGAGAAAGTGGAGGAACTCGAAGAAGATAGTGACAGCGGTGACTCGGGAGGATTATAGAGAAAAAATAGGAGTCGCTTCTTTCATAGGAAAGAGCGGAGTTTGCTTCGTAGTATTTTGGCAGGAGGTTAATCCTCCTTTTTTGTTTGTGGCTGTCGACAGGTTATAATAATCAGATGCAATCGACTGAAAATATCTGCGTTACTTGCAATCTTCATTTTGAGGTTCTGCCCG
This sequence comes from bacterium, assembly GCA_027310235.1. Classification (GTDB taxonomy): domain Bacteria; phylum Patescibacteriota; class Minisyncoccia; order UBA6257; family GWB1-50-10; genus JAKAHD01. The sequence goes on from DAIDBF010000049.1 coordinate 20,398, forward strand.
ACGACGCGGTCTTTTACGAAAAAATCGGAGTACCTATCCCGCGATCGTGTCCTTTATGTCGTGCGCGGCACCGACTGACGTTTCGAAACGAACGATCGTTCTACAAGAGAAAATGCGATCGATGCGGGAAAGAAAATGTCTCGATGTATAGTTCGAACAAACCGTTCAGAGTGTGGTGTCATGAGTGCTGGTTCTCGGATGCGTGGGATGCAAAAGATTTCGGGATCTCGTACGACTCCTCGAAACCGTTTTTGGATCAGTTCGGCGCACTTTTGAATACGGTGCCGAAAGTAGGTCTTATGTACGAACGGAGCGTGAACTCGGAGTATGTGAATATCTCAGCCGACAACAAGAGCTGCTACATGATTATCGAGTCCTCGAATAATGAGGACTGCACGCATTGTTACTGGATTCAGGAGTGTCGCAACCTGACGGACGTTTCGTTCGCTTCGAAGACCGAACTCTCATACGAAAGCGACGACTGCTACAAGTCCTACAAACTTTTCTACAGTAAGGGATGTCACGATTCTCACGACGGATATTTTCTTCTCGATTGCCGCGGGTGCTCCGATTGCATCGGGTGCGTGAACTTGAGGAATACGCAATACCACGTGTTCAACAAGCCACTCTCGCGGGAGGAGTACGAGGCGTTCAAACAAAAAGTGCGTCTCGATACATGGAGTGGCAAAGAAAAAATACGAAAGCAATTCGAAGAGTTCATCGCGACGCAACCGAGAAGGTTCGGCGAGGTTTACAATGCGCCGAACTCGTCGGGAAACTACATCAAGGATTCGAAAAACTGCCGTTCCTGCTTTCATTGCTATGACTCCGAGGACTGCGCGTACGGCGTGCACGTGTGGCGGAACGCGAAGGATTGCATGGATTCCGATACGGCGGGAAGGAATGCCGCGCTCGTCTACAACTCGATCAATGCGGGTATCGATACCTCCCATTATATAAGCTGTGCGGTGTGTTGGTCGTGCAGTTTTATGGAGTATTCGTCATACTGCTTCAACTCCAATCACTGTTTCGGGTGTGTGGGATTAAGAAAGAAGGATTACTGTATTTTGAACAAGCAGTACTCCAAGGAAGAGTACGAAGAGAAAAGAGAAAAAATTATTGCGGAAATGAGGCATTCCGGGGCGTACGGCGAGTTTTTCCCCGTCGGAATGAGCACCTTCGGGTATAACGAAAGTGCCGCGCAGGACCAGTTTCCGCTTACGAAGGAAAAGGCGCTCACGCTCGGATTTTCGTGGGAAGACACTCCGCGCGGAACATACGGGAAAGAAACCATTTCGTGGGAGGCGATCCCTGATTCGATCCGTGAAATCAAAATTGACGTGTCGAAAGAAATTTTCGCGTGTGTCACGTGTAAAAAGAACTTCAGGATTATCCCGAGCGAGTTCGAATTTTATAAGCACCTTGAGATTCCTTTACCGAGAGAATGTCCGGATTGTAGACATTTAAGAAGATTCCGTGCACGAGGACCGAACCGACTCTTTGAGCCGCGGCAGTGCGCGTGCGATTACAAGGTGTATAAGAACTCGACGGTACACCTTCATCATCGTGAAGGGAGATGTCCCAATACGTTTCAGTCGAATTATCCCCCGGACGCGAAAGAAATTTTATACTGTGAATCATGTTACCAAACTGAGGTAGTGTGATGAGTATCAAGTAGTTAGTATTAAGTATCAAGTATGCAAGAGACGAAACAGTGTCAGAATTGCAAGAATGAGTTTGTCATCGAACCGAACGATTTCTTATTTTACGAGCGCATACAAGTACCGCCGCCGACGTTTTGCCCGGAATGCAGGGAGCAGAGAAGAATCGCCTGGAGAAACGAGCGTGCGCTCTATAAGAGAAAATGCGACTTGTGCGGCGAGTCGGTCGTCTCGCGTGTCTCGCCAGACAAACCATATCCGATGTACTGCAAGAAATGCTGGTGGGGCGACACGTGGAGCCCCTTCTCTTACGGGAGGGAGTATGACTTCTCGCGTCCCTTTTTCGAGCAGTTCAAGGAGCTCCTGTATGCGACGCCGCATGTCTCGATCCTGAACCTGAATACCGTAAACAGCGAGTGGGTAAATCAGGAAACCGACGACAAGAACTGCTATCTGAACGTGGGCGGGCATTACAACGAGGATTCCGCCTACAACACCTACTCCCTTTACACCAAGGATTCTCTCGACAACTTCTGGCTTTTGAACGGCGAGCTCGCATACGAAAACATGAACTGCGAGAAGTGCTACCGCATTCTAGGATCGAGGGATTGCTCCGATTCGCAAAACATCGCCTTCTCCTTCGATTGTAGGAACTGCTCGGACTGTCTCGGATGCGCGGGACTCAGAAACAAACAATACTACATCTTCAATGAGTCGCATTCGAAGGAGTCGTACGAGAAGTTTTTGGAAGAACACCCACTGAGTTCATATAAGCATTTTTGCGAATTACGTGCCCGCGCGGCAGTATTTTGGAACACCATTCCTCATCGTTTCGCGTCCATCCTAAGATCAAGTGAGGTGAGTGGAAACCACATCACCAATTCGAAGCGAGTATTCAACTCCTGGGACGTAGAAGACAGCGAGGATGCGAAGTACATCTACATCGGAGGATGGCTTCGCGACAGCTACGATGAGAGTGCGCATGGGGCGTCCGAGTTGAGTTATGAGTGCGCAAGCGGCGGGGGGGTATATGATTCGAAGTTCTGCGTTTTCTGCATGAGCGGCGATCCTTTGAAAAAGATACACTCGTCCGATATTGAGTATTGCTACTCCATAATCGACAGCAAAAACTGTTTCGGGTGCGCCAATTTGAGAAACGGGGAGTATTGTATTTTGAACAAGAAGTATACGAAAGAGGAGTACGAGGCGCTTCTTCCGAAGATACGACAGCATATGATGGAGATGCCGTATCAAGGGAAGAATGGACGGGAGTACCGATACGGAGAATTTTTCCCGATTGAGTTTGCCCCTTATGGTTATAACGAGACCGCGGCGCAGGACTACTATCCGCTCGCGAAGGAAGAAGCGATCGAAAAAGGATATTCGTGGTGCGATTACGAGTCGGACGCGAAGTACGAATTTTCGGACTATACGATTCCGGACGATATCAAAGACGTGAAAGACGATATTCTTCAGAAAATTCTGAAGTGCGAAGTGTCGTGGAAACCCTATCGCCTCGTTCCTATGGAACTGGAGTTTTATAGGAGAATGAACCTCCCGATTCCTCGCGTCTCGCCGCTCGAGCGTCATAATGCGAGAATGAGGAAACTTCTTCCGCGTAAGCTTTTTGAAAGAACATGTGAATGTAACGGATCATCTTCGGAACGCGGCGGATATAAGAATCTCACCTCCCACGTTCACGGTGTGGGCAGGTGTCCGAATGCGGTGAAAACGCCTTACGCCCCCGATCGGGGAGAAATCGTGTACTGTGAATTATGTTACCAAGCCGAGGTGGCATAGTTATCCCCAATATTATCGAGGCCCGGCCTCGATAGATTGAGAACACATCATATGAACCAAGAAGCCAAAATCTGCCAAAACTCCGACGCTCCGACGAACACGTCGGAGGTCGGAGCCCCGACCCGAAGGCGTCGGGGTTGTGAAGCGTGCTATCAAAGCGAAGTCATATGACAGGTGCTATGCTATAGCATAGCAGTCAAAATATCCCATGAACGAAGAGAAACGAATTTGTCAAAATTGCAAACAGCCGTTCACAATTGAAATGGATTGTAAGGTTCTGTATGAAAAAATGGGTATTCCGGTACCGAAAGAATGCCACATGTGCATCTGGAAAAATCTGATGGCGTTTTGGATCTTCGGAAAATTCAGAAAAACAACCTCGGCACTCTCTGGGAAAACCATCATTACAACGTTTTCAGAAATTACACCATTTCCACTTTACGAGTATGAAGAATGGACATCGGATGCGTGGAATCCGTTGGAATACGGCCAGGAATATGATTTTTCGAGGCCATTTTTCGAGCAGTTTGCGGAAGTACAGCGAAGAACACCTCATCCATATAGATCGGGAACGATGAGCACGAACTGTGAATGGAGTGACGACGCGTGGAGTTGTAAAAACTGTTATCTCTGCCGCTCAATGCTTCATTGTGAAGACCTAAGCTATGGTTATCGTACGGTAAATTGTAAGAACTCAATTGATGTCACATTCTGCTTCGATACGGAATATTCTTATGATTGCACGTACTGCTTCAAATCATACCGTCTCCGCCACTCATTTGATGCGCGTGATTGTTTGGAAAGCGCATTTCTGTACGACTGCAGGAATGTTCGAAACTGCTTTATGTGTTGGAATTTGAGGGGAAAACAGTATCACATATTAAACCAACCATACGCAAAGGAGGAGTACTTCAAGAAAATCGGAACGTATAGACTCGACTCGCGACGTGAACTGGAAAAACTGAGACGCGAATTCGCCAATATCGTCGCTCGCGAAGTGATCCATCGCGCCGATCGCAACTTGAAAGTAGTGAACTCAACCGGTAATTTTCTCGAGGAATGTAAAAATTGTCATGAGTCATATTTTGCCCAAAAGTCGGAGAATAGTTGTTACCTCTTCCGCGGATTTGAACAACGCGAGGTTATTTATGCCGCAGGTACCATTGCAGAAAAGGCCGCACTTTCGGTAATGGATGGTTATAACTACGATACGGTTGTGACTTCTCATTGTGGAAGATGTAGGTATAGCGCATATCTCGATTATTGTGAGGAGTGTGAATATTGTTTCGGGTGCGTAGGATTAAGAAGAAAAAAATATTGCATTTTAAACAAACAATATTCGGAATCCGAGTATAACGAACTTATCAAGAAAATAAAAGCTCAGATGGTTGCCGATGATGTATGGGGAACGTTTTTCCCATACGCTCTCGCATACGGTGGTTATAATCTCTCAACCGCTCAGATGGTTTTTCCGGAAACCCAGGAGGCAATAGAATCGAGAAGAGGAATTTGGGAAGATCTTCCTGAACAAAACTATGAAGGAATCTCAGGTGATGCAACACCTGATGTAATTGGTGATGTGGGTGATGATTTTTCAAAGCAAGCGGTCATCTGTCCGGAGACAAAGTGGCGATTCAATATAGCGCCCCAGGAACTCACGTTTTATAGGGAGTTTGGGATACCTCTTCCCAGCTTGCACCCTGATGTACGAACAAAGAATCGTATGAAACCTCTTACTATTACTACGCCGCATCAAGGTATCTGTATCTTTTGTTCCAAACCTATAGTGCATTACTATCCTCCGGAGTGGGAATATAAGAAGATCGCATGTATGGAGTGTTATCAAAAAGAAGTGATATGACCCCGGAAACGAAAACGTGTCAGAACTGTAAGGTTCAGTTCACGATAGAACCCGAGGATTTTGCGTTTTACGAGAAGATGCAAGTTCCGCCGCCCACGTGGTGCCCGATGTGTCGGATGCAGCGACGACTTGCGATACGAAACGAGCGGTATCTGTTCAAGCGGACAAGCGATTTTTCGGAAAAGGAGATATTCTCTGGGTACCCGGCATCTGCGCCGATCAAGGTGTATGAGAATGAGGTGTGGTATTCCGATGTATGGGATCCAAGGAGCTTCGCGATGGATATTGATTTCTCGAGGCCTTTCTTGGATCAACTACTGGAACTCTTCCGTAAGGTCCCCATCTACACGTTGTCTACCGCATTCGGAACGAACAGCGATTACGCGAATAACTTCACCGGTTTCAAGAATTGCTACCTTGTGTTTGACGGCAATTATGCCGAGGACTGCATGTACGGGAGGGGCATTAATTATGCGAAAAACTCGGTGGATAATTCTTTCCTGGATCACGTGGAAAATGCGTACGGCAACTTCTGGATTAACCGTTCATCGCACCTCATGTATTGTAGCCAGTGCGCCGATTCGGTCGATTGTTACTTCTGCAAAAATTGCGTCGGATGTAGCGATTGTTTCGGATGTGTGAACCTGAGAAACAAGAAATATTGCTTTTTCAACAAATCGTACCGCAAAGAGGAATACAAAAAACTCCTCGAGCAGTATAATCTCGGATCGTTTAAGGTGATAACGGAACTGGAAGAGAAAACAGGGGAGTTTTACCTGCATTTTCCAGTGAAATTCATGGAAGGGATGAAAAACACGAATTCGAGCGGCGAGTACATGTATAACTGCAGAAACGTGCACGATTCGTACATCATTGTGGATGCCGAGAATGTCCGTTACTCGTCGTATATGGAGATAGGTCCGATAAAAGATTGCTATGACTATACGGTATGGGGAAACAATGCGGAGCTCCTCTACGAATGCGCGGACTGCGGGCTCGGTGTTTCAAACATGAGGTTCTGTATGGCGTGTTGGTCGGAGGTGAGGAACGCGGAGTACTCGCTCTTTTGCCAATCCTCGTCGGATATTTTCGGGTGTGTCGGACTTCGGAACGGCAAATACTCCATCCTAAATAAAGAATACGGAGAAGAGGAATATAAAATGCTTCGTGAAAAAATTATCACGAGCATGAAAGAACTACCCTATCACGCGAACGGAACCGACTACTCATACGGAGAATTCTTCCCTCCCGCGTTTTCCGCGGTTCCTTATAATCACACGCCGGCATACGAACAATTTCCGCTTACAAAAGAAGAAGCGCTTGCGAAGGGGTATATGTGGGAAGATTCCACCGAGAAGAAGCATGAGCAGACTCTTTTATGGAGTGATCTACCCGATGCGATACAGGATGTTAAGAACGAAATAACAAAGGAGACGGTACTGTGTGAATCCTGGGAAAAGGATCGGGAAAAAGTCTCGCTTCGGAACTGCACGAAAGCGTTCCGTTTCCATCCGAACGAAATAGAGTTTTATCGGCGCTACACAACTCCGCTTCCGAGAAAATGTTCCAACTGCAGGGAATTCGATCGTCTTCAGAAGAGGAATCCAGCGCGTCTTTATCACCGTGTCTGCCAGTGCGCCGGTGCGAAATCCGAAAACGAAGCGTACGCAAACACCACTACTCACCAGCACGGAACGGGGAGATGCGCGAACGAATTCGAAACAAGTTATTCGCCCGACCGAAAAGAGATCATCTACTGCGAGCTGTGCTATCAATCAGAAGTCGTATGATAGGTACTATGACGCGTCATAGTACCCTTAAATGATCATGAACCAAGAGAAAAGAATCTGCCAAAACTGCAAACAATCGTTTACGACAGAACCCGAGGACTTCGCATTCTACGAGAAGATGCAAGTACCTCCGCCGACGTTTTGTTCGAAATGTCGGCTTCAGAGAAGATTAGCGTTCTTCAATATTTTTAATCTTTACAAGCGCCCTTGTGATCTTTGTGAAAAGGATTTTATTTCGACATACAGATCGGAGGCACCATATAAAGTATATTGTCCGAAGTGTTGGTGGTCGGACAATTGGGATGTATTTAAATATGGGAGGGAATACGATTTTTCGCGCCCGTTTTTTGAACAATTCAAAGAACTGTGGCACGAGACCCCGGTTTTGGGAGTTTCAATCGATATTCCCGCGATGCAAACATCACCATACACAAATCACACGGGGCACCTCAAGAACTGCTATCTTCTCTTTCATGCGGATTACGTTGAGGATTCGGCATATGGATTTTACCAGGTGCATAATAAATCGGTGTTCGATGCGGTTTGCGCGATGAACTGTGAGATGTGTTATGACAGCCAGAACGCGTTCAAAAATAATCGGTGCGTGGGGACACGAGGTAATGTCACAAATTCACTCGATTGCTACTTCCTCCGCGATTGCGACAACTGTCAAAATTGTTTCGCGTCCGTGAATCTCCGGAACGCGAAATTTCAGATATTTAATAAACAGTATTCAAGAGAAGGGTATTTCGAGGAACTCAAGAAATGGGATTTCGGTTCGTATAAGACCTATTGCGAGGTGGAAAAAATGGCGCACGAACACTGGAGGGAATTCCCGCCGCGCCCGAAGTACGATGATTTCTCAGTGGATTGCACAGGAAGCTATATTTTTCAGTCGAAGAACTGCAAGGAATGTTTTGATTCAACAAACGTGCAGGACTCGAAATTCATGCTTCTCGTCGAAGACAGACCGACAAAGGATTCCTACGATATCTCAAGCTGGGGAAATAATATGACGCGCTGCTATGAATGCTGTAATGTCGGTGAAGACGTATCGGACGTGCGATTTTCACAGGAATCGGGACTCACGCTTATGGATGCTGAGTACTGTAAGCTCTCGACGGGATCGCATCACTTCGGATGTGTATCGGTGAAGAAAGGAGATTATGTCGTTCTGAACAAACGGTATTCGAAGGAGGCATATGAGGTGCTCACCGCGAAGATCCGCAAACACATGGATATAGTGCCATATATCGACAAGAAGAAGAGGGTATATAGGTATGGCGAGTTCTTTCCGATCGAGATTGCGCAGTTCGCCTACAATGAAACGATTGCAAATGATTTCTTCCCGATGAGTAGGGCAGAAGCGGAGTCGGATGGGTATTATTGGAATGAACCGGAAGAGCGGAATCACATGATTACAAAATCGTACGCCGATCTTCCGGATCACATCAATGATGTGGAGGACAATGTTTTGAATGAAGTCGTTGGATGTGAAGTATGCGGTAAGGGATACAGGATCACGCCTATGGAGCTCTCGTTTTTGCGCCAGATGCGCCTGCCACTCCCGCGCACGTGCCCCTTCTGTAGGATCAATGAGAAGTTCAAACAATGGGTAAAGAATCTTCGTATAATTCCACGTGTGTGCGATCGATGTGGCGCGCATTTCACGACGAATTACACGAAAGAAGAAGCACCACACATTTTGTGCAAGGAATGCTATCTTAAGGAGGTAGTATGACGAGCGAGTAGTAAGTAGTTTATAGTGAGTAGGATGAGTTTATGACTACCGAGACGAGAACGTGTCAGAATTGTAAATCCGAGTTCATTATCGAACCGGACGATTTTGCGTTTTACGAGAAGATTGACGTACCACCGCCGACGTTTTGTCCCGCGTGTCGAAAACAGCGACGACTCGCGTGGCGCAACGACCTTTCGCTTTATACGAGAAAATGTGATTCCTGCGGAAAAAATGTGGTGTCACTTTATGCCCCGAATGGACCCATAGAGACCGTATATTGTCAAAAGTGCTGGTGGTCAGATAAATGGGATCCGATGGCGTACGGCCGTGAGTACGATTTCTCGAAGCCATTTTTCGAGCAATTTGCCGCGCTCCAAAGACACGTACCGACACTCGCAATGATTAATGACGATGGAGTGGGAAGTATAAATTGCGAATACACGCAGGATTTTGCGCGTAGCAAGAATTGTTACATGGTGTTTATCGCGTGGAAGCTTGAGGACTGTCTCTATAGTTTCTATATTCTTGACGGCAAGGAAATTGTGGATAGTTTAAACTCCATGGGCGAGTGTGAGATGATCTACGATACCGTATACACGGAGAAATGTTACCGGTGTCGCAACGTGTATTATTCGGTTACGCTTTCTGATTGTAATTTTTGTTGGGATTGTCGTGATTGCTCCGATTGTTTTCTCTGCGTAGGGCTTCGCCATAAACGATACTGCTTCAAGAATAAGCAGTATTCCAAAGAGGAATATGAACATATTCTTGCCGAATATCGGCTCAATGCGTACTCGGGGATTCAGCGTGCGTCGAGTGAACTTCAACCGCTTTTATTTCAATACCCCCGCAGGTTTTCAAATTTGCGTAATTGTGTGCGTTGTACCGGTGACGCGCTTATTAATGGAAAGAACTCAAAGGATTGCTTTAACGTTCAGCGACCTGAAGATTGTCGATGGATAGAAAATTCCGATACACCTACAGCGAGCTATGATTTGAGTGTCGGGGGAGAACTTGAAAACTGCTATGAGGGAATCACCCCCGACCACTCGTATCGCGGCCGCTTCGAGATATTTTCTTGGAAAAACACCGAAGTTTCTTATACGGATGCGTGTCATTCTTGTAAAGATGTGTTTGGATGCGTGGGTCTTAAGAAGGCGCAATACTGTATCCTCAACAAACAGTACTCAAAAGAGGAATATGAAATACTTGTGCCAAAGATTAAAAAACATATGAATGAAATGCCTTATATCGACCGTTCCGAAGTAATATATCGTTTTGGAGAATTTTTCCCCGCCGAACTTTCCTACTTTGCGTACAACGAAACCGGCGCGCAAGAATCGTTTCCTATGTCGCACGAAGAAATTTCCGGATGTGGTTTACGGTGGCAGGACAATTTTCAAACTACGGTTGGAAAAGAAACCCTTACGGCGGATGAACTACCAGACAGTATTAACGATGTTGAAAATTCTATCTTGAATGAGGTGTTGCGGTGTGAAACATGTGCGAGGAACTATCGTATCGTGCCGCGCGAACTGGAGTTCTACCGAAAGATGCGAATACCTCTCCCGCGCCATTGTTTCCATTGTCGTACGAAAGCACGTTTCAATTTACGAAATCCGTTTTCACTTTGGCACCGCACTTGTCAATGTGTTGGTCCAAAATCCGAGAATGGCGCCTACCAAAACACCGCATCTCATGACCACGGGACAGAAAAATGTCCCAATACATTTGAAACGAGTTATGCACCCGACCGCCCGGAGATTGTATATTGCGAGGGGTGCTATCAAAAGGAGGTAGTATAGCCAATATTAAGGAGGCCCGGCCTCGATAAAGTTATCCCCAATATTATCGAGGCCCGGCCTCGATAGATTGAAGAAAAAGCGGGGAAATTGGTGGTATAATACGAGCAATGCCAAACGAGGAAGCGGATAAGGACGTCGTCTATTTTGCGAAGACGAATTTTCGGAACTCGAACCGACTTTTCGGTATCAGGCGGAAAGATCGTCGTCAACACACGTATATCATCGGAAAGACCGGTACCGGTAAGTCCGCGCTTTTGAACAACTTAATTGTGCAGGATATCGCAAACGGCGAAGGACTTTGCGTTGTGGATCCGCATGGAGAACTTATCGAGGACATCCTTCACAAGATTCCGGAGGAGCGGATGAAGGACGTCGTGTACTTCAATCCTGCGGACACCGATTTTCATCTCGGATTCAATGTCTTGGAGCTCCCCGATCCGAAGTATAAACACCTTGTTGCGTCGGGTCTCATGGGTATTTTCACGAAGATCTGGTCGAACGTATGGTCGGCGAGAATGGAATATATTTTGAATAACGCGATTCTCGCCCTTCTCGATACTCCGGGAAGTACACTTCTCGGCATCACGCGGCTTCTCGTTGACAAAGAGTATCGCGGAAAGATCGTTTCGAACCTCAAAGACCCCGTCGTCAAAGCGTTCTGGGTGAACGAGTACGAGGAGTGGCGGGATCAGTTCAGAAACGAGGCAATCGCTCCTATTCAAAACAAGGTAGGCCAGTTCCTTTCGACTTCGGTGGTTCGAAACATTGTGGGACAAGCGAAAAGCACCTTCGATATTTTCGAAATCATGAATTCGGGAAAAATCTTTCTCGTGAACGTGTCAAAAGGAAGGATCGGTGAAGATAACTCGGCGCTTTTGGGCGCGATGCTTATCACGAAGATTCAACTCTCCGCGATGGAACGCGTGCGCGTCCCGGAAGAAGAGCGTGTCGATTTTTTCCTCTATGTCGACGAGTTTCAGAACTTCGCGACCGATTCGTTCGCGAGCATTCTCTCCGAAGCGAGAAAGTACCGACTTGATCTCGTACTTGCGCACCAGTACGTGGGACAACTCGTGACGGACGTCTCGACCAAGGTGCGCGACGCGGTATTTGGGAACGTCGGAACGATGATTGTGTTCAGGGTGGGCGCGGCTGACGCGGAGTTTTTGGAGAAAGAGTTCGAACCGGAGTTCCTTCCGGAAGATTTCGTGAATCTTCCGAACTACAACATTTATTTGAAACTGATGGTAAACGGCGTCACGAGTCGTCCTTTTTCCGCCGCCACGCTTCCGCCTTTTAAGTTGAGCACCTCCGAGGATATAGAACAAAAAATCATCGAATATTCGAGAAAGCACTACGCGCGCCCGCGATGGGTGGTCGAGGAAGAAATCAACAAATGGACCGGCGTCATGGGGCCGAGTGAAGGACAGTTCGAGGTGACGTGTTCGTCGTGCGGCAAGCAGACGACCGTGCCATTCGAACCAGAGGAAGGTCGTCCGGTGTACTGTAAGGACTGCCTTGCAAAGATAAAGTCGGGCGAGATGAAGCCGGTACGAATGGCGCCGCGGGAATCGAAGGATGGCGGCCGGCCGCGGGAACAGCAATATGCCGCGCTTGCGGGCCTCGGTATCGAGTTTGAGGAACATCCGGAACGATCGGCGGAACGAAAACAAGAAAGAAACGGCGAGGCGCAAGAAAAACCCCACCGCCCCTCGAATCATTTCCAGGAAAGAAAAGAGCAGAAGGTTGAAGAACGACCGAAGACGACGTTCGAGGAGGAGTCTGTGGTTGCTCCGCAGCCCGAAACGCCGGCGCTTTCGCTCCACGCGCTTGAGACGGGTTCCGGTGCCGAAGCAAAGAAGAAAGAAGAATCGGAAGAAGTATTGGATGTGGAAGAGCTCCGAA